>CANQSQ010000022.1 GCA_947626565.1 uncultured Bacilli bacterium | reverse complement strand
GAAAAAGAATTATATGAATTGGCAAAGGAAGGTGATTTAAATGAATAATCAACAAAATACGACAAATATTAATTGGTATCCAGGACACATGGCTAAAACCAAAAGGGAAATAAAAGAAAAATTAAATTTAATTGATATAGTATTAGAAGTTATTGATTCTAGAATGCCTTTATCTTCTAAAATCGTTGATATCGATGATTTAGTAAAAGATATTCCCCGTCTTTTAATCTCTACTAAATATGACTTATGTGATAAAAAAGCTACTGATGAAATCTTAAAATATTATGAATCACTAAATTATACTGTTCTTCCTGTTAATTTAATGAACAATAATTCTACTAAAGATATATTAGCTGCTATCAATAAGCTCATGACAAAGATAAATGCTAAAAGAATAAGTCTTGGTATGAAACCTCGTGCAGCTAGAATTTTAATACTTGGTGTTCCTAATGTTGGTAAAAGTACTCTTATTAATCGTTTAGTAGGTAAAAATTCGGCCTCTGTAGGTAATAAACCAGGTGTTACCAAAAATCTTAGTTGGATAAGAATAAATAAAGACTTAGAACTTTTAGATTCACCAGGTATATTATGGCCTAAAATTGAAAATCAAGAAACAGCTCACATTCTAGCTAGTCTATCATCTATCAAAGAAGAAATTCTCAACCTTGATGACATTGCCACCTTCATTCTTCGAAAACTCTATGAGTTATATCCAGAAAAATTACAAGAAAGATATGGCCTAACCGAGTTAGATGATGATTTAATTGAGGCTTATGAGCTTATTGCTCAAAAAAGGAAAGCCTTATCTAAGGGAGGAGTAGCTGACTACGAAAAGGTTTCTAATCTTATTATTCAAGATTTAAAAAATGGCGCTTTTGGTAATATAACCTTCGATCGCCTAAAAGATAATTCCCATTAATTATCTTCTTTTTTTTCTTTTTTTATGATACGATTAAATTATCTTTGAATGAAAGGAAAATTCTCTATGACTAAAGAAGATATTATTCAACAATTACAAACTTTAAATATTGACTTAAATGAAATTATCCTAATTAATGACACCGCTCTTGTCTTTCAAGATATTATCGAAAAAACAGCGGTAATTGAATTATCTTGTTCAAATGAATTTTTTAACACCTTAGCATGGAACTATAAAATTGGTTATTCAGGATTAGATACTAAATTTGAAGATAATATTGAAATTATAAATAACTTTTATAATCCTAAAAATTCTCTAAAAATAGCTAACTTTAATGTAGCTTCACTTGAAGATACTTATAATTTTAAAAAATTTATAAATACTAAAAAAGACAAAAAGGTCCTTGAAAAAATAGAATATCTTTTGTGCGAAAAAAATAATTTTTATTGGTATGAACAAAATCTTCGTAATCAAGGCCTAACTTATATTGCAGGAGTTGATGAAGTTGGTAGGGGACCATTAGTCGGACCAGTAGTAGCAGCCTGTGTTGTTTTACCAAAAAACTTCTCCCTTGCTGGTTTAACGGACTCTAAGAAGTTATCCGAAAGTAAAAGAAATTATTTTTTTGACGAAATAAAAAAACAAGCTCTTGGTATTGGCCTAGGTATTATTGATGAGAAAAAAATTGATGAAATAAATATCTATGAAGCCACTAAGTTAGCTATGCAACAAGCTATTGCAGAATGTCAACAAAAATGTCCCATTGAGCACATTTTAATAGATGCTATGCCTCTTGATTTAAAAATAAAAACAACTTCAATTATCAAAGGTGATGTTAAAAGTATCACTATCAGTGCTGCTAGTGTAATAGCCAAAGTAACAAGAGATCGTCTCTTATATGACCTTGATAAAAAATATCCTATGTATGATTTTAAAGATAATAAAGGCTATCCAACTAAAAAACACCTTGAAGCCATTGCCAAGTATGGCATTATTGATGAACATCGTCGCTCATATGGACCTGTTAAAGAATATATAGACAAAAAGGAAGTGTTATCTAATGAAACTAGCAATATTTTGTGACAAAGCTCACAGTCTAGATATTTCTTCATTAGTATTAACTAGAAAAGCTTTTGAAGGAATTAATATTAATAAAATGATGTTTAAATGTAAAACTAAACATGACTTTAACGAAGAAGTAAAAAAGACCTTACAAGAAACCCAAAAAGAAGATTTTAATATTTTTAATATTTTAATGGGCCTATACTATGGTTACTATAATCAATATGGTTATGAACACATAAAAAGAGAAATTATTCAAGAAGTTTTAAAAAGAAAACCGCGTCCTGGAAAAACTCTTTCTTTAATTCAAGAATATTATCATGATATAGTTAATTATCTTCAAGAAAAATATCAATGTCCGGAAGAAAGAACTAAAGAATTATTGACCAAAATGTTTTCACTTCAAGAAAATTATGATTTATATACCTCTAAAGAAGTAAAAGATATTTCTAAATTTTTACTAGGAGTAGATCTTTATCTCCAAGAAAATAATCTTCAATATCCTTTTGATTTAAATGTAGCCGAAACAATTGCTTACTTTGAAGAACAAAATAAAGAAAAAATTAAGTAAATTTTACTTCTAAAAACGTATAATATTAAAAAGATGTTTGACAAAAATCTTAATTACTAGTATAAGTATGAAAGAGGAGTTGGTTTAATGGCCAAAAATTTAGTTATAGTCGAGAGTCCAAGTAAAAGTAAAACGATAGAAAAATATCTAGGTAAAGACTATAAAGTTGTTTCTTCTAAAGGACATATTCGAGATTTAGCCACTTCTGGTCAATACGGACTAGGTGTTGATATTGATAATGGTTTTAAACCTAATTATGTACCTATTAAAGGTAAAGGTAAAATAATCAAAGAATTAAAACAAGATGTCAAAGATAGTGACTTAGTTTATCTTGCTAGCGACCCTGATCGTGAAGGAGAAGCTATTGCTTGGCATTTAAAAGATACCTTAAAAATTAAAGATAAAAATTATAAACGTGTTTTATTTAATGAAATAACTCATGATAAAGTAATTGAAGCTATTAATAATCCTACGGTTATTGACATTAACTTAGTAAAAAGTCAAGAAACTAGAAGAATTCTTGATCGGATTATTGGTTTTCGTCTTTCTAAATTACTTCAAAATAAAATAGGGGCTAAATCAGCTGGTCGTGTTCAAAGTGTTGCCTTAAAATTAATTGTTGATCGTGAACGAGAAATAGAGGCCTTTCAACCTGAAGAATATTGGACTATTACGGCAATCTTTAAAGATTATGAAGCTGAACTTTTTAAATATAAAGATACTGATATTGAATTAAAATGTGAAAAGGATGCTCAAGATGTTTTAGCAAAACTTAGTGATACTTATACTGTCGAATCAATTGAAAAGAAAGAAAAAGCTAAGAAAAGTAAATATCCTTTTATAACATCTACTCTGCAACAAGAAGCATCTACTAAACTAGGCTTTCCAGCCCGTAAGACAATGAGTATTGCCCAAAAACTATATGAAGGAATTGATTTGGGTGATGAAACAGTAGGTTTAATTACTTACATGCGTACTGATTCTATTCGTTTATCTGATGACTTTGTAAAACCAGCCTTAAAATATATAGAAGAAAATTTTGGTAAAGAATATAAAGGCTATGTTAAAAAAGCTAAAAATACTGAAAATGTTCAAGATGCCCATGAAGGTATAAGACCAACTAGTGTCTTAAGAGAACCCTTAAAAGTAAAAAAATATTTAACTGATGATGAATTTAAACTTTATAGTTTAATTTATAAACGTACCTTAGCTTCCTTAATGGCAGATGCTAAAGTAAACCAAACTATAATTATTTTTGATAATAATGATTATAAATTTAAAACTACAGGTCAAATTCTTATTTTTGAAGGTTATTTAAAGATTTACAAAGATTATGAACAGAGTGAAGATAAAATTATTCCTGAAATAAATTCTAGTGAAAAAGCTATTACTAATAATGTCGATTGCTCCCAACATTTTACTAAACCACCAAGTCGTTATAGTGAAGCTAAACTAATTAAAGAAATGGAAGAGTTAGGTATTGGTCGACCATCCACTTATGCTAAAACAATTGATACTATAAAAGAACGTAATTACGTTGAATTAGAAGATAAAAAATTTAAACCAACTGAAATTGGTATTGAAACAACTGATAAACTTCAAGAATTTTTTAGTGATTTAATTAATGTTGAATACACTAGAGATATGGAAAGTGAATTAGATGAAATTGCTGATGGTAAATTAGTATGGAATGATGTTTTAGCTAAGTTTTATAAATTATTTGAACCTCGTGTTAAAGAGGCTTTTACCGATATGGAAAAAAAGGCTCCCGTTGAAACAGGTGAAAAATGTCCAGAATGTGGCAGTCCTCTAGTTATCCGAAAAGGCCGCTACGGTGAATTTACAGCTTGCTCTAATTACCCAGAATGTAAATATATCAAGAAAGAAGAAAAAAAAGTTGTTGAAATTATGGATTGTCCTGAATGCGATGGAAAAATAATTGAAAGAACAACTAAAAAAGGTAAAGTTTTTTATGGTTGTAGTAATTATCCTAAATGTAAATTTGCTTCTTGGGATAAACCTTTACCAGAAAAATGTCCTAAATGTGGTCGCTTTTTAGTGGAAAAAAATTCTAAAATTAAATGTAGTTCCTGTGACTATGAAAAATAAAAGAAGATTTATGCCTTTCATAAATCTTTTTTTGTAAATTTCTTTATTTTATAACGTAAAAATGATAAAATTTCCTTAGGTGGTTCTATGATCAAATATAATTTATGGTTCTCTTCATTGTCTAAAGTTCAAGATCAAATTTTAAATTTTGAATCTCTTCCTAAGAAAAAGCAACAAGAAAAAATAGCAATGGGCTATATACCTGCTAAAAGACTTACTTTTAATGTTCAAAATAATCCTAAAGATTCTTTTTCTCTCTTAGAAATTGATTCTCTTTTAGCTCGTTATAAAACACGAGAAGACTTTTTAAAACACTTACTTGCTTACAATTATGAAATATCTAGTAAAAAGCCTTTAATCTGTACTTATAAATATCAAAATCAAATAAAACAACTTGATTTGGTTTTTAATTCTAAACTTCTTTATTACTATGCCATTTTAGAAAGAAATAAAACAGCATCCGATAAAAAAGTCAAAGCTCCTTTAACAGATTCCAATGAAAAAGTTAATGCTGAATTTAACAAATTTGCTTTATCGTTACTAAAAATAGCTGAAAATCCCCAAACACGAAAGTACATAACGTGGCCTAAAGAATTTCTAAATGATTTATATTACTATGATAAAAAAAGCTTACAAAAAAATTTGCCTAAAGGTAACACTTATCGTTATAAAAATGAATATCGAGTTGTTCATACGTTACATGATGCCTTGGAAAACTATATCCGTCTTTATGATATAACGACTAAAAATAAAGAGCTAGGCTATTACTCAAGTACTATTTCTACAGAACTAGAAGAAGCTCAAAAAGATGTTTATCAAACTCTTCGTAAAGATTATCAAACATTACGTAGTGCTATTATCTTTAAACAAACTGTTGATAAGATTGAAAATCGTCAAAAATTTAATAATGACTCATTAGACACTCAAATAACTTATTTAGCTGATGAGAATAATGCTTTATATATAGAAGATCCTACTAGTCGTCAAGCCTACATTGACTATTTAAAATGTGAAAAAGAAAATGAAGCTGAATTAAGAAAATTTGCTCAAGAACGTGCCAGGGCTTTTCAAAAAAAGTATTATCCAGAACCTGGTGAAGACATCGACCAATTAGTTGACTTTGGAATTAGTCCCATTGAAGCTGAACTAGGGGAATATGATAATGAACCAAAACAAAAAGTGAAAGGAACAATTTATGGATGATTTAAATAAATTTTTAGATTATTTAGTATATCAAAAAAATTATTCACACTATACTAAAGAAAACTATGAAAAAGATATTATAGAGTTTTATGAATTTTTAAATCAAGAAAATTTGAATTATAAAACTATTGAATATTCTGACATTCGCTTTTATCTCATGTATTTAAAAGATACGAAAAAAGATAGTAATTCATCTATTAATAGAAAGCTTTCATCACTACGAACTTTTTATAAATTTTTAGCCAATGAAAAAGTAGTAAAAACCAATGTCTTTTCTATGGTTAATGGTCCTAAAAAACAAAAAAAATTACCTCGTTATTTTGAATATAATGAGTTAGAAGAACTCTTTAATATACCCGATACTAGAACACCTCTAGGTCAAAGAAATTTACTATTACTAGAAATGCTTTACGCCACAGGAATCAGAGTAGGGGAACTTACTAGTATCAAAGTACAAGATATAGATTTAGGTTCAAAATCCATTCTTATTCTTGGTAAAGGTAATAAAGAACGTTATGTTACTTTTGGTGATTACTGTTATGATGCCCTTACAGCATACTTAAATGATGGCTATAAGCGTCTAAATATTATTAACACTAACTATTTATTTTTAAATAACAATGGTCAACAACTTACGGAAAGAGGTGTCCGTTATATTCTTGATCAAATTATTAAAAAAAGTAGTCTTAATAAAAATATTTCACCCCATATGATTAGACATTCCTTTGCGACCCATCTTTTAAATGCTGGTTGTGATCTTACTACTGTCCAAAAATTATTAGGTCATGAAAGTATCAAAGCTACTCAAATTTATACTCATGTTACGACTGATCGACTAAAAGAAGTTTATTATAATAATTTTCCTCGGGCTAAAAAAAATGATTAATCTTCCATACTTAGTACCAAAATACGAAAAAATCCTCCTAAAAAAAGGATTTTTCTTTTTTTATCTACAAATTATACTTTAAAAATAAAGAATATTTGATATAATAAAATTAGCTCTAGAAAAAGGTGTGATCTTTTATGGATTATGAATTTTCTACAAAAGAAGAACTATTTGCTCGTGTACGGCCCGCTCTTAAGGCCAAAGAAATAGAACTACATCGTTTAGGCTATACGTATTTAAGTGACATCGATATTTGGAATTATTTAATTCAAATAAAATGGAAATCATCAAAAGACTTAATGCTTTCTGATATAGTCAACGATATTATGCATACTAACGAGAAAAAAATTGATGAATTTTTTAAAGGAAAAATTACCAAAACAAGAAGATCACAATATTTTTCCGAGAATTCAGAAATATTATGAGGTGAAAAAATGAAAAAAGAAAAAACAGGTAAAAAACGTGTTGTCATTACAACCACTATTCTTTTACTATTAATTGTTGTAATATGTTTTTTATTTATTCCCCTTTTTAAAAATCTAAAATTTGGTTTAGATTTACAGGGTGGTTTTGAAGTGCTTTATAAAGCCGAATCAATTGATGGTTCTAAAATGACTAACGAAAAATTAACCGCAACATATAAAACACTAAGTAAAAGAATTGATAGTTTAGGTGTTAGTGAACCAGAAATAATTCTTGAAGGAACTGACAAAATAAGGGTTAAACTTGCTGGTGTTAGTAATCCTGAAGAAGCTCGTAGTCAGCTATCAACAGTAGCTACCTTATCATTTAGAGATACTGATGATAACTTACTAATGAGTAGTGAAGTTTTACAAGCTGGTGGAGCTAAAATAGGTCAAGATTCTGCTGGTAATCCTGCTGTTGCTTTAAGTGTTAAAGATAAGGATAAATTTTATGAAGTAACAAATAAAGTTAAAGATTATGGTACCGGTAAAAACCTAATTGTCATTTGGTTAGATTATAATGCTTTAACAGATAGTTATGCTAAAGAAGGAAGTCTATGTGGTAGTAGTGAATCTAATTGTTTAAGTGCTGCCACTGTATCGCAAGGTTTTGCTAGTGATGTTATTATTCAAGGTAACTTTACCGAAGACGAAGTTAGTAATCTTGTTGACTTAATCAACAGTGGTTCTCTTCCAAGTAAATTAAAAGAAATATCTTCCAAAACCGTAGGAGCAAGTTTCGGTGATGAAACTCTTGAAAAAACATTAATTGCCGGCATCATTGGTGTAATTTCTATTATCTTAATCTTAATTTATATTTATCATTTTGCGGGCTTTATTTCAGCTACAAGTATGATGATATATACTATTTTAGTTTTCTTTGTCTTCTGGGTTGTTGGTGGTGTTTTAACCCTTCCTGGTATAGCTGCTTTAGTTCTAGGAATAGGAATGGCTGTTGACTCTAATGTCATTACCTTTGCTCGTATAAAAGATGAATTATATAAAGGTAAAAGTCTTCCATCTGCTTTCAAAGAAGGTTCTAAATCTAGTATTTCATCAATAGTTGATGCCAACCTTACTACTTTAATAGTAGCCATAATTATGTTCATTTTTGGTGAATCAAGCATTAAAGGTTTTGCTACTATGTTAATCATCACTGTAGTTGTTACCATGTTTACCATGGTCTTCTTAACAAGAATTTTATTAAAATTATTTGTCAATACTAATTACTTTAATGATAAAACTAATCTCTTCTTAAAAGTTAAAAAAGAAGATATTCCGAATGTTAGTAAAAATGAACAAGTAAAGGTTATTCCTTTTAAAAATACTAATTTCTTAAAACATAAAAACCTTTGCCTTTGTCTATCAATACTAATAATAGTTTGTGGCTGTATAATGTTTGCTGTTAAAGGTTTAAATCTAGGTATTGATTACCAATCAGGTACCGAAATAACTATCTCTACTACTGAAAAACTTACTGATAAAGCTATTAAATCTGACTTAAAAGAATTACAGTTAACATCAACTGAAATAAATAGAGATGATGAAGAAATAAGCATTCGTCTTGCTGTTGCTCTTGATGGTGACCAAGTAAAAGATGTCAATAAATTCTTTGAAGACAAATATGATGCTAAAGTAAATATTGGCGTTATCTCTAATGTTGTTAAAAAAGAATTAATCAAAAATGCCTTAATTTCTGTTTTAATTGCTTTACTTGGAATTATCGTCTATGTCTCATTTAGATTCAAATTAAGTTATGCTGTAGCTGGAGTAGTTACTTTAGTTCATGATGTTCTAATCGTCTTTGCTTTATTTACATTATTAAGACTAGAAATATCTTCTATGTTCATTGCCGCTATTTTAGCTATCATTGGTTACTCAATTAATGACACTATTGTAACCTTTGATCGTATTAGAGAAAATCTTCACAAAGAAGAAAGCAAGAAATTAAGTACAGAACGTTTTATTGAAATATGTAATGAAAGTATTCGCCAAACTTTTAGTAGAACTATTTATACATCTGTTACGACCATTTTACCAGTTGTTTTCTTGATTTTATTAGGTTCTAATGAAATATTTACCTTCAACATGGCTATGTTATTTGGCTTGATTGCTGGAACATATTCATCTATCTTTATTGCTACTACCTTGTTTATCTTCTTAGAAAAGAAAAATTTAAATAAACCTAAAAAAGCCAAAAGAATTTATACAGATGAGTTTGAAGAAAAGAAAGTAAAAGGAATAAATTGTTAATGAGGGGAGATGACTTCTTTGTCAAAAGATCAAATAACGACTTTCGAAGAAATAATTTCTAAAGTAAAAACTTATAACACTGATGAAGAAGAACTAGCCATTATTAAAAAAGCTTATGAATTTGCCAAACTAAAACATGAAGGACAATTTCGTAAATCAGGAGAGGCCTACATTTATCATCCGATGAATGTAGCCTTAATTCTTACTACTGTCTATGCTGATTATGAAACAATTGCTGCTGGCTTTATGCATGATGTTTTAGAAGACTGTGATTGTACTGCTGAAGAAATGGAAAATGAATTTGGCAGTGAAATTACTAAACTTGTAAAAGGAGTTACTAAATTAAGTAAAATTAACTTTTCTACAGAAAATGAATATCTTATTGATTATTATAAGAAAATTATTGTTGGTATGAGTGAAGATGTCCGTGTGATAATTATCAAACTAGCTGACCGTCTTCATAATATGCGAACTCTTTGGGCCATTCCTGAAGATAGACAAAAAGTCAAAGCTCATGAAGCTCTAGATATTTTAGCACCTATAGCGCATCATTTAGGTATTCATAAAATAAAAAGTGAATTAGAAGATTTATCTCTTCGTTACTTAAAACCTGATGTTTTTTATGATATTGCTGAAAAATTAAATAAAACTAAACTTGAACGTGATAAAACGGTATATGATATGCAACAAGAGGTAACCAATCTTTTAAATGAACATCATATTAATCATGAAATTAAAGGCCGAGCTAAAAGTATTTATAGTATATATAATAAACTAGATAAAGGTAAAAAATTTAGTGACATTTATGATTTATTAGCCCTAAGAATTTTAGTTAATACTGAACAAGAATGTTATTTAGCTTTAGGTCTAATTCATTCTAAATATCGACCTTTACCTAAACGTTTCAAAGATTATATTGCTATGCCGAAACCTAACATGTACCAATCACTTCATACAACTGTTTTTGGTACTGATGGCTACCTTTTTGAAATTCAAATTAGAACTTATGAAATGGATGAAGTTGCCGAAAATGGTATTGCCTCTCACTGGGCTTATAAGGAAAATGGTGGTTCTAAAGTAGCTGCTAACTTAATGTCTTCCACTGAACAAAAATTACAATTTTTTAAATCTATCATTGACTTAAGTCATGAAGGTTTAAGTAGTGAAGATTTTGTTAATAGTATCAAAAATGAAGTCCTTAACAATAATATCTATGTCTTTACTCCTAAAGGTGATGTTATCGAATTACCAAAAGGAGCAACTCCTCTTGATTTTGCCTATAAAATTCACACCAAAGTAGGGGAAACAACTGTCGGAGCTATTGTCAACAACAATATTGTCCCTTTAAACTATGAATTACAAGATAATGATATTGTTAAAATAAATACTAATAAAAATTCAACCCCTTCTAAAGAATGGTTGAATATGGTTAAATCTACTCAAACTAAAAGTAAAATAAAAAGTTTCTTTACTAAAAATGATCGTGATATATATATTGAACGTGGTAAATATGCTTTAGAAAAAGAATTGCGTAAAAGAAAAATAAGTTTTGCTGAATTTTTATCTGAGGAAAATATTCATAAAATTTGTGAGGTAACCAAAGTAGATGACTTAGAAGAAGTTTACTTAAACATCGGTAATGGTAAGTCAGCTCCTAATTCCATTATTAACATTGTCACTAAGGAAGATGATCAAAAATCTCCTAAAGTCGTTAAAGTTAATTCTAAATCTATTGATGCCGATATAATCGTTAGTGGACTTGACAAAGTAAAAGTTAATTTAGCTAATTGTTGTAATCCAATTTATGGTGATGAAATTGTTGGTTATATTACTAAAGGTAATGGTATAACTGTCCATCGTCTAAATTGTCACAATCTAGAAATGTTAGAAGAAAGAACTCTAGAAGTTACTTGGAACACTAACACTAATAAAAGATATTTAACTTGCTTTTTAATCCATACAAATACTAGTGACAATAATATGCTTGATTTAATGCAAACAATTTCTATGCAAAATATTAATATTGATGGAATTAAAACCATTAAACGTAACGATAAAAATTCTTACGAAGTTACTTGTTATGTAACTGGTTTAGAACAATTCCAAAAACTAACATTAGCTTTAAAAAAATATCTTTATGTTGAAGATATTGAAAGGGTGATAAGATGAGAGTTCTAGTTCAAAGAAGTAAAGCCTCTTCTGTTACTGTTGCTGATAAAGTAACTGGTAAAATAGACAAAGGACTAGTTCTATTAGTTGGATTTACTGAAGGTGATGATTTAGAAAATATTAAATATCTTGCTAAAAAAGTAGTCAACTTACGCATTTTTGATGATGAAAATGGTGTTATGAATAAAAGCATTTTAGATTGCGGAGGTAGTATTCTGTCTATTTCTCAATTTACTCTTTATGCTGATACTTCTAAAGGTAATAGACCAAGTTACATTAAAGCCTTAAAAAATACAGAGGCGATAAAACTTTATGAAGATTTTAATAAAGAATTAAGAAATTACGTTCACGTCGAAGAAGGCATCTTTGGTGCTGATATGCAAGTAAACATCTTAAACGATGGACCAATTACGGTTATGCTAGAAAAATAAATATTTGGGGGAATTTTCGGTGATACAATTAAATAATAATTATAAAGAAATAGCAAATCAAGCTAAAGCTACCCTCAAAAGATTTTCTATGCCCTTATCGGATATGGAAATCTTTTTCTATATGAAAAATTATAGTGCTTTATGCTTCTTTTATTATTTGAATACAAATAAATCAATTATTAAGGATAGTGTTTTCTATAATAAAAAATACAATAACATCGTCAATGACATTCAACAGCAAATAAATACTCATAAAATTGATAACTTTTTACATGAAAAACAAGCTATTCAAGACTTATTTATTACACCTTTTTTGGAGACAATGGAGACTTTAGCTACCTTTTTTGAATCCTCTTTTTATCAAAAAAATGGCTACAAACCCATGTCTATTTATCCTTCCAAAAATGGTGCTGATATATCGTTACTTTGTTCCTTTTTTACCGAACAAGATTCTCAAATGAAAGAGTTATTTTTAGAGACTTTAAACAACAAAAGAATCTTTAATTACAAAGAAAAAAATATTATTAAAAGTGATGGTATTACCTTATTTAATTATCATGAAGGTTTTTCTGATGTTTTTATTCGTAAAAAGAAATCTACTATTGATTTTCTTGATACTTTTGTTCATGAATTTGGTCATGTTTGGGATTTTTATAATTTACGCCAAAACTTTTCTTTTGAAGAATCTTCTATGTATGCTGCCGTAAGTGATTATTCAGAAGTTATTCCTACTTTAAATGATTTAAAATTTTATAAATACTTAATAGATAATAATATTAATAAAGATGAAGCCTTACTTGGTCTAGCCAACAACATCTATAATTACTCTATAAATTTGTATAATATTATTTTGCTATCTCAACTAGATGATGAAAAATATAAGTATGCTGTTGAAAATTTTATTTCTGAAGAAGAATTAGAAATGTACTTAAAAAATCAAAATTCTAATTTTCCTACTAATTTTTGTTTACATAAAAATAGTGATATAGAAGTTAACTTTGAAGAAAATTTAACTTATTCCTTTGGTTTACTTTTAGGTTGTTATTTACTAGAACATGAAGAACAATTACCTTTATTTTTAAAAAATAGAACTTCTTACTCTTCAATAAGTAAATTAGAAAACATTGGTATTAGTATACCTGAAGTAAATAAAGCCTTTGTTAAAACAATAAATCATTATTTTAATTAAAAAGATTGTTTAATTACTAAAAATAATATATAATATAAATAACTTCTTGGGAAAGAGTAGTTTTAGAAGTATTTTATAGAGAGAATATGGTTGGTGAAAATATTTAAATACCTAAAATGAAGACATCTAAAAAAAAGAAGCGGGTAACTACGATATAAGTATTCAAGTAAAAAAATAAGGTGGCACCACGGGGAAAACTCGTCCTTAGTAAGGTGGCACCTTTTTATTATTATAAAGGAGAATTTGATATGATACAAAAACAAAAAGGTTGTAATGACATTTATGGCAGAACAGCTAAGATATGGAAATTTATTGATACGGTAGTTGATGCTACTATGGAAAAGTATAATTATAATTATATTCGTACTCCTATAATTGAAGCTACGGAACTTTTTCATCGTGGAATAGGGGAGTCAACTGATATTGTTACTAAAGAAACTTATGATTTTGTTGACCGTGGTAAAAGACATATTACCCTTCGTCCTGAAGGAACAGCCGGTGTTGTCAGAAGTTACATTGAAAATAAAATGTATGGTACCCCTAATCAACCCGTTAAAGTTTATTACAATGGAACTATGTATCGCTATGAAAGACCTCAATCAGGCCGTGACCGTGAACTAACTCAATTTGGAATGGAAATTCTTGGCTCTGATGATCCTCTAAGTGATGCAGAAATCATTTCTTTAGCCGTTAATATTTATAAAATGCTTGGCCTAAAAGAAATTAAAGTAAATATTAACTCTTTAGGAGATAATGAATCTCGTCAAAAATATCGTGAAGCTTTAATTGCTTATTTTAAGCCTCATATTGATGAACTATGTGATGATTGTAAAGAACGTTTAGAAAAAAATCCTCTACGTATTTTGGATTGTAAAGTAGATCAAGATAATCCTCTTCTTAAAAATGCTCCTAAGACTTTAGATTTCTTAAATGAAGAGAGCCGTGACCGTTTCGAGCAAGTTCAAGATTATTTAGATATCTTAGAAGTAAAATATGAAATAAATCCTAATATTGTTCGTGGTCTAGACTACTATAATCATACGGTCTTTGAAATTGAAGCTAAAGTTGCCGGTTTTGGTTCTAACAATGTCTTAGGTGGTGGTGGCAGATACAATGGATTATGCCGTATGTTAGATGGACCAGATACTCCATGTATTGGTTTTGCTTGTGGAATCGGTCGTCTTGTTCAAGCTTTAGAATTAGAACAAGTAGATTTACCTATTGTTGAAGATATTGACTTATTTTTAATGTATGTAAATGAAGAAGAAAAAAAATATGCTGCTTATTTAAGTCAAGAATTACGACTAGCTGGCTTTATTGTTGATACTGATTATGTTAATCGTAGTTTAAAAGCCCAATTTAAACAAGCTGATCGTCTTAACGCTAAATATATTGCTATCTTAAATAGTGAAGATTTAAATAATAATGAAATTAAAATTAAAAATAATAAAACTAAAGAAGAAGAAATTATTAGTTTAGATGTTTTAATTTACTATTTAGACGAAAAAATAAATACTGAAGCTGATATTACCGATGAATGTCAATGTGATGATGAGTGTGAAGGTAATTGTTCTCATGACTGTCATTGTGGACATCATCATTAAAAGGAGAAATTAAATATGAAAATTTATGCTAATGAATTAAAAAATTATTTTAATCAAGAAATAGAATTTAGTGGCTTTGTAGATAATATCCGTAATTTACAATGGGTTCAATTTGTTATATTAAGAGATCAAACTGGTAAAGTACAAGTTACTATTGAAAAAAGTGAAGACCAAAATAAAGAAATGGTTGAAATAATTAATAATTTACCTCTAGAAAGTACTATAAAAATAACTGGTAAAGTAGTCGAAGCTCCTAAAGTAAAATTAAATGGAATCGAAATTATTCCTTCCAAAATTGAAGTAACTAGTAAAAGTCTTGATGAATTACCTTTTAATTTTAAAGACCTAAACAATGTTAATCTTGATACACGCTTAGACTATCGTTTTATAGATTTACGTAATGAAAAAAATGTCTTTATGTATCAAGTTCAAAGTACTTTAATTAAGTATTTACGAGAGTATCTTTATGAACATAAATTTACTGAAATTCATACTCCAAAACTTTTAGGAGCAGCCTCAGAATCAGGCTCTGAAGTTTTTGAAGTAAAATATTTTGACCGTAGTGCTTATCTTGCTCAAAGCCCTCAATTTTACAAACAAATGGCTATTGCGGCTGGTTTTGGTAATGTCTTTGAAGTAGCCCCTTGTTTTCGAGCTGAAAATTCTAATACTAGTCGTCATGCTACTGAATTTACTTCTTTTGACTTAGAGTTTTCTTATATTAATAGTTTTCATGATGTTATGAATTTAGAAGCTGAAATGTTAACTTATGCTTTAACCAAATTAAAAGAAGAACTAGGTCCTAAAATTAAAGAAGTGTTTGGTCAAGAAATTATTATTCCTAAATTACCATTTCCAACTATGAGCCTAGCTGATATTTATAAAGAATTAGAAGAACGTTATGGTTATAAAGTACCTGATGAAGAAAAAACGGATATGACGACTGAAGCTGAAAGATTATCTTATAAATTAGCTCAAGATAAATTTAATCATGAGTTCTTATTTGTAACAGACTTTCCAGCCGACAAACGAGCATTCTATCATATGCGTAATGAAGACGGCATTCTTCAAGGTTATGACTTAATTTGGCGTGGGGTTGAAATTACTTCAGGTGCTCAACGAGAACATCGTTACGAAGAAATTTGTAAAAACGCTCAAGAAAAAGGCTTAAAAGACGATGTAAAATTTTATCTAGAATTCTTTAAGTACGGTTGTCCGCCTCATGGTGGTTTTGCTATCGGAGTTGATCGTCTTACCATGTTACTTTTAAATATTCCAAGTGTCAAAGAAACAGAATTCTTATTCCGTGGACCTAATCGTTTAAATCCTTAAGGTGACAAATACCTAAATTTGTCACCTTTTTTTTCTAAAACTCTCTTTTTTTCCCAAAAAAGACATGATATACTAATACTATAATAACCTAAACCAAAGATGGCTTTTATAAATTAAAGAAAGGATCTAGCAGGGCTAGAGTAGATAGAAAAATGCGAACTAAAAAAGAAAAAACTTCAAAAAGAACCCCTCAAAAACTTCGAATATCAGATATTAATAGAAACTCTTCTTTAAATATTTCTCATACTATTTCTAAAATCAAAGAAAAAGAAAGAAAAATGCTTTTTGTTTGTGTTTTATGTATGCTTTTTTTAATTACTTCTTGTAGTTATTTCATTTTTACTAGTATTACCAAGACCGACATCCAAAGAGAATATGCTAGTGGCAAGTTAATTACTACTTTTGCTGAAACGGAAACCGGTATTAGTGATATTATTACCTTAACTAAAAATGATGTTTTAATGGATAACTACGGATTATCAACTATCCCACATTCTTTTGAAGTAAAAAATACTTCTGATGAAGCCGTATTATATCAAATAATTCTTGAGGAAGATACTGAAATGGTCAAAATGGATAATTGTGAAGCCTTACTAGCTGACATTAACGCAATTAAATATAGCTTTGATGGCTTAACCGTTTCTAACTTAGTAGACCATTTTGAAGATAATCATTATATTCTTTTAGAAGAAAGTATTGCCGCTCAAAGTAGTAAAACCTTTAATTTATATATTTGGAGTAATCCAACTCTCCTAGAAAATGTTAATCATAACCATTTTCATGGTAAAATACTTATCAAAACCACAAAATAAGAGAAAAATAATTTTTCTCTTTTCTTAAGCTCTTTTATACCTTAATTATTTTTTTCTTGTAAAAAAAACTCCTGTATAACATTAATAGCTACTAAAGGACTATCTAAATAAAGAAAATGACCACAATTAGGAAAAATAATAAGATGGGCATTCTTCACCAATTTTTTAATTTTTATAGCATCCTTAAGAGGAGTATCTTTATCCTTTTTTCCCCAAAGTATAAGTACTTTAGAATTTATATATTTAAAATAATATTTCAAATCTTTATTAATAATATTTTTAAATGTATTATACATAATTGGATTTAAAACTTGATAATCACTAGAGCCAAATACTTTTATTAATCTTTGAACATAAGCTTCTCTTTTTAATGGTGGTAATAATTTTCTAAATGCTTTTAAAAATTTATATATTTTTTCTTTTAGCCATTTCTTTAAAGTCTTTTTTGGTTTAATTCCCGCAACATCTATCATGATAACTTTTTCTAAACTAACTTTATAATACCCCGCTAATACAGCGACAATTCTTCCTCCAAAAGAATGAGCAATCACCATTGGATTATAAATATTTTCATTTTTCATAAAACTTCTTATCGCATTAGCATAATCATAAATATCTAATGTTTTATTAGGAAGAGGACTATTTCCAAATCCTGGATAGTCAAAGATATAAACCGTATAATCTTTTTTTAAAACGGTAATTAAATCCTTAAAAGTACATCTTGTATTTCCCCATCCTGGCAATATTAAAATAGTTTTATCATTATCACCATATTTCTCATAGTATAGGGTTATGTCATTAGTATTAAAAAACATCTTTATCACCTATGATAATTTATGATAAAAAAGAAAATGGGTGAAAACTCTTGTCTAAAAAGTATTACCTATGTTATACTAAAGTTGTCAGAGAGATGCGAAACCGGCCAATTTAAAACCGACTAAAATAACGATACGGGAGTTTTGATCAGCTACTGGTGTTGAATACTTAATTTTTATTAAGGATCCTAAAGGTAGCGTAAGGACACCCACCTGTACAAAGAGACAGGTTTTATCGTTGCCAGGACGCTCTCACCTGACTTTTTTTATGCCTAGCTCAAATGAAAAGTTAAATTTCAGAAAATAGAACTAAATAGTATTTGTAAGACTAAATTGGTAGAAATAGTAAA
>CANQSQ010000021.1 GCA_947626565.1 uncultured Bacilli bacterium | reverse complement strand
AGATAATTTTGTCCTAAGGGTTATAACAAAAGTACAGGCAACCCTATATTTTTTTATAACTCTAAAAGGGCAAAGGGAGTAACGCTTCCTTTTCTTAGTTATGGAGGCTCAAGCTTACTAGTTAGTATGGCAAGTATTGGAATTATTTTAAATATCAGTAAAAATGAATGAAATATGGTTGACACAGAAAACATATGTTTGATATATTTTAACTATAAACGAAGTAAGGGGGAATTATATGAATAATGTTATACTAACTGAACAAGTAAAAATAGAAAATATGATTTATGAAGTAAGAGGAAAGCAAGTTATGCTAGACTCTGATTTAGCAAAACTTTATGGATGTGCAAATGGCACTAAATCGATTAACTTGGCTGTTCATAGAAACATTGAAAGGTTTCCCAAAGATTTTTATTTTCAATTAACAAATGAAGAAGTTTCAAACTTGAGGTTTCAATTTGAAACTTCAAAACATGGAGGAGTTCGAAGAAATCCATATGTCTTTACAGAACAAGGCGTTGCTATGCTTGCAAGTGTTTTTGTAATGATGCGAAAATATATTTCTAATGAATTAATTGAGCAAAAATATATTAATAATTTAGTTATAAAACATGATGAAGACATTAAATTGTTACAAGAATCTTTTAATAAATTTGAAGAAAAGAAAAAAGATAATGAAATCTATTTTAATGGGCAAATATATGATGCATATTCAAAAATAGTTGATATTTTAAAAGAGGCAGATGACAATATATTTATTATTGATAACTACGCAGATAAAAATGTTTTGGATATGATAAGAAATTTGAAAGTTGATGTAACTATAATATGCAAAAATAATGGTCTATTAAAAAGGATAGATATAGATAAGTATCAAAAACAATATAAAAATCTAAAAATAGTTTATAATGATGATTTTCATGACCGATACATTATACTAGATCAAAAAGAAATTTATCATAGCGGCTCATCTCTTAATTATGCAGGTAGTAAAACTTTTTCCATTAATAAATTAGAAGATAAAATAGTAAAGAATAGTTTAATAAGATATGTTCTTGCAATTATAGAATAAGTTATATTTTAGGGAGTAACGCTTCCATTTCTTAGCTATAGCATTTCCAGCCAATTTGTAAGTATGGTATAATTTTAAATATTTCTAGAAATATTTGACACAGAAACAGCCGTTTGATATATTTTTGATATAAACAGAGGAATTTTGTAGCAATTTCTTTAATTGAAGAAGAAATTGGCTTTACTGCTGAATTTAGTCCTCTTATTACGCATTATTATGATGAAGTTAAAGAAAAAATGGTCTTTTAGTACATAATTTAGAAATTGATTTTATTATAAACGTTGATAAATCTAAAGTTAATGTTAAATTAAGTAATGAGCATTGTGCTTATAAATGGGTTACAAAAGATTCAAATTATTTAGATGAATTTATAAAAAAATTGTCAAACATTTAAAGTTATATTTTATAGAGAAATTTAAAAGTCCACAGTCAAAAATTTCTCTTTTTCTTTATCTAAAAATAATCAACTTTCTAGTAAAAATAAAAAATTTAGAACCAAGATAAACTCCTTTTTATTTATAATAATTACTAAATAGTGTTATAATAAACTTAGGAGGAATGATAAAATGAAAAGTGCCTGGGAAAAATACACCGAAACAGATGAGGCAAAACTTAATGACTTAGTTGAAGATTATAAAACATTTTTAACTTCTGGTAAAACAGAAAGAGAATGTAATGAAGAAATTATTAAAAGAGTTGAACAAAAGGGTTTCAAAAATTTAGATGATTTTATAACTCGAAATGAACCTATAAAAGCAGGTGACAAAATTTATGTTAATAACATGAATAAAGCTGTAGCTCTCTTTATTATCGGTACTAATAAAATCACTGATGGAATTAATATTTTAGGAGCTCACATTGATTCTCCTCGTCTTGATTTAAAAGCTACACCATTATATGAAGATACATCTTTTGCTTATTTAGACACTCATTATTATGGAGGTATTAAGAAATATCAATGGGTAACGCTTCCTTTAGCTTTACATGGCATAATTGTCCAAAAAGACGGCCATAAAGTAACAATTAATATAGGTGAAGATGCTAATGACCCAGTTTTTGGTATTACCGATTTACTACCTCATTTAGCTCAAGAACAAATGAAAAAAGAAGCTAGTAAAGTTATTGAAGGTGAAGATCTTGATATTTTAATAGGTTCAAAACCACTAGTAATATCAGAAGAAGATCAAGAAGATAAAAAAGATTCTAAAAAAGACTTAGTAAAAGAAAATATTTTGCAAATATTAAAAGACAAATATCAAATTACGGAGGATGATTTTATATCAGCAGAAATAGAAGTTGTTCCTGCTGGAGCTGCTCGTGATTTTGGCTTTGATCGTTCAATGGTAATGGCCTATGGTCAAGATGATCGAGTATGTGCTTTTACCTCCTTAGAGGCTTTCTTAAATTGTCAAGTATCAACTAAAACTATCAGTTGTATTTTAGTTGACAAAGAAGAAATAGGTAGTGTTGGTGCTACTGGTATGGAATCTCACTTTTATAAAAATGCGGTCAGTGAAATTTGCTATTTAATGGGTGAGACATATCCGACAGCTGTTAGTCGAACTTTTAAAAATTCGCGTATGTTATCAAGTGATGTTAACGCTGCTTATGATCCACTATATACTAGTTGTATGGATAAAAGAAGTGCTACTTATTTAGGAAATGGTTTAGTTTTCTGTAAATATACGGGCTCTCGTGGTAAAAGTGGTAGCAATGATGCTAATGCTGAATACTTAGGTATTTTAAGAAAAATTATGGATGATGCTAATGTATCTTTTCAAGTATCTGAACTTGGCAAAGTAGATGCTGGTGGTGGTGGTACCATTGCCTATATCCTTGCTAATGAAAACGTCGAAGTAATTGATTGTGGAGTAGGGGTCTTAAATATGCATGCTCCTTGGGAAATAACTTCTAAAGCTGATATTTATGAAGCTTATAAGGGCTACATTGCCTTTTTAGAAAACGCTTAATAAAAAGCGCTTTTTTTTTACTATATAATGTGCTATAATATAGCGCAGGAAATATAACAGGTGATTAAAATGACAATAAACCATAAAATAGAAGCTGCTATCAGTAAATGCGTTGATATAATAATTGATAATGAAATTGGTAAATTCTTAGAAATATACCCCTTTACTACTGAAAATATAACTAATTATCTAAATCTATTTACCTTAAAAGATAAAAATCTTTTGACTGTAGGTTCATCTACCGATCAAGCTATTAATGCCAGTCTTGCTGGCTGTCAAGATATAACTATCATTGACATTTGTCCTTTTACTAAGGAATATTTTTACTTAAAAAAAGCCGCTCTTTTAACTTTTAATCGCCAAGAGTTTTTAAAATACTTTTTTCTCAAAGATTACTTAGATTTTATTATTATAAATCGCGATAGTTTTTCTAAAGATCAATTTCAAAGTCTTGCACCCGTTTTAAAATCATTAGACCAAGAAAGTTACCGTTTTTGGCAACAATTATATTCTGAATGTAGTCCTTTAGAAATTAGAACTGGTCTTTTTACCAGGGATGAAGATAGTCTCAATGTTTTAACTGAGATCAATCCTTATTTAAATAGTGATACAAATTATGCTCTTACCAAACAAAAAATTCTTAATACCCAAGTCAAGTTTATTGAAGCTGATTTGCAAGATAGTGATATTCATGAAACTTATGATAATATTTTTTTATCTAATATTTACCATTATTTAGACGATGAAAGTTTTTATCAAATTATCACAAAGATGATTACTAATAATTTAAAGCCAACCGGTCAATTACTTTTAACTTATATCTATAATACTATTGATACTGATAAGGTTCAAAATTTAATGACTGCTATGGCTACAGAGAGTAATTGTCCTGAAACTTTTTTCACATCAGAACAGTTTACAGGAGTATGTACATATTCTAAAAAAGTACCTGATAATGATGATGCTGTCATAATATATCAAAAAAAATAAAGCATATATGCTATAATTAAAGAATAAAGAGGTGTTGCCTATGAGCAAAATAATTATAATCGGTGGTGGAGCATCAGGGTTAGTAGCCGCCATTACCGCTGCAAAAAACAATAACGAAGTTATTCTCCTTGAACGCAACAACACTTGTGGCAAGAAATTACTAATTACTGGTAATGGCCATTGTAATTACTGGAATTCTAATCAAGACCTAAATAATTATCATAGTTCTAGTCCTTTAATTGAAGATATTATAACGCCTAGTAATTTAAACACTGTTTCTGACTTTTTAACCAATCTAGGTCTTGTTCCGAAAATAAAAAATGGTTACTATTATCCTCTTTCTAATCAAGCATCCAGTATTAAAAATACTCTTTATGATACCGCTTTAAGACATAAAGTCCTTATAAAAGAAAATTTCTTAGTAGAAAACATCACTAAAAAAAATAATACCTTTTTTATTACTAGTTCGACAGAAACCCTTACAGCTGATAAAGTCATTATCGCAACTGGTTCTAAATCAGCTCCTAAAACAGGTTCAACCGGTACTGGTTATACCTTATTACAACGTATGCATCACACGATTCTACCAGTATTACCAGCTCTTGTAAAACTTCACACTGAAGATAAAATTCTCTCCTCATTAGCGGGAGTTCGCTGTGATGCTCATCTTTCTCTTTATGAAAATAATAAATTAATAGCTACTGAACAAGGTGAAGTTCAATTTAATAAAGATACTATTAGTGGTATTTGTACTTTTAACTTGAGTTATTATGCCTCAACTGGTCTTGCCATGTCTAAAGAAGAAGTTATTCATCTTAACTTTTTACCATTCCTAAAAGAATTATCATCTGAAGAATTACTTTCTTGGTTTAATTCTCGTAATAGAATGTTACAAAATCCTAGTCTAACACAATTATTAGAACCTCTTTTAAATTATAAAATTATTAATTATTTTCTAAAAAAACTAAAATTTTCTTTATCTACTACTTGGCAAGATTTAACAATCCAAGAAAAAAACAAGCTTCTTTCATTACTAACCAACTATCCTTTAGTCATTACCGCAACTGCTTCCTTTGATGAAGCTCAAACTTGTACTGGTGGTGTTCCTCTAGATGAAATAAATACTGCTACTATGGAATCAAAACTTATCGCTAACCTTTATATTGTAGGTGAATTATTAGATGTAACAGGTAATTGCGGTGGTTACAACTTAACTTTTGCCTTTATAAGTGGTTACTTAGCTGGAAGGAGTGCCTCATGTTAAGAGTTAAAAATATTAAAATTAATGTTACCGAAGATAGTGAAGATACTTTAAAAACAAAAGTAGCTAAAAAACTTCATCTTCCCACAAGAAATATTCGTAATCTTCACATTATTAAAAAATCTTTAGATGCTCGTAATAAGAAGACTATTTTTTATCAATATGAAGTTGATGTAAAATTAACCGAAGAATCTCCCAAACTTCTTCATTTAAAAGACGTTACTAAAACTCCTTGTGAAAAATACAAGCTCATTCCCACTGGACAAACAAAACTATCCCATCCCATTGTTATTGTAGGTAGTGGTCCAGCAGGCTTATTTTGCGCCTATATTCTAGCTGAACAAGGTTATAAAGTTATCATCATTGAACGTGGTATGGACATGGATAAACGCCTTAAGTGTGTAGAAGACTTTTGGCAGTCAAATAAACTAAATCCTAATTGCAATATTCAGTTTGGAGAAGGGGGAGCTGGTACTTTTTCAGATGGTAAACTAAATACCTTAGTCAAAGATAAAGCTTTCCGTTGTCAAAAAGTATTTGAAATTTTTGTTGAAAATGGTGCTCCAGAAGAGATTATGTATATAAATAAACCTCATATTGGAACTGATTTATTACGTAAAGTTATTAAAAATATTCGTACTAAAATAATTTCTCGTGGCGGTCAATTTTTCTACAATACAACACTAACTAATCTTCAAATTACTAATAACAAATTAACGGCTATTGAAGTAAATAATCACGAAATTATTAATTGTGAAGCTCTTGTTTTAGCTATTGGTCATAGTGCTAGAGATACGTTTTTTATGCTAAACAAATATCTTCCCCTTCAAGCTAAACCATTTGCTGTTGGTCTACGTATCATGCATCCTCAAAAAGTTATCAATGAAGCTCAATATGGACAATATGCCTCTCTTTTACCACCTGCTAGTTATAAATTAACCTATCAAAGCAGTCGTAATAGAGGCGTTTATAGCTTCTGTATGTGTCCTGGTGGCTATGTCATTAATGCCTCTTCTGAACCTCATAGGTTAGTTGTTAATGGAATGAGTAACCATAGTAGGGAAACTAATGCCGCTAATAGTGCCTTAATCGTTACTATTACTCCAGATGACTTTGGCCATGAAGCCCTTGCGGGAATTGCCTTTCAACGTCAATTAGAAGAAAAGGCCTATCAAATAGGTAAGGGGTGTATTCCTATTCAAAGATATGTCGATTTTAAAAACAACACAGAAAGTACAACTATTGATTCCTCTTTTTTACAAGTAAAAGGGTCATGGCGTCTCAGCAATTTAAATGCCATTTTTCCTTCTTATATTAACGAAGATTTAAAAGAAGCCATCGACTATTTTGGTACCAAAATAAAAGATTTTTCTCATCCTGATACTATCTTATTAGGCGTAGAAAGTAGAACATCATCTCCCGTTCGCATCCAAAGAGATGACACTTTACAAACAACCATTAAAGGTATTTATCCTTGTGGTGAAGGAGCTGGTTACGCTGGAGGCATTACTTCAGCTGCTATGGATGGGTTAAAAGTAGCTGAATCACTTTGTAAAATATATTCCAATAAATAATTACTTTTTTCATAAAAATTTGCTATACTAATAATAAGAAAGGATGATCTTATGTATTATAATACTATATCGTATATTGCATTTTTTTTAACTTTATTAATTACCTTAGGTGCCCAAGGATATATTAATTCTTGGTATAGTAAAACTAAAAAAATTAAAACTACGAAAGGTCTTACTGGTTGCGAAGTAGCTAGAAAGATTTTAGATGAAAATGGTTTATCTAACGTAAAAATTGCTGAAGCTACTGGGGTTTTAAGTGATCATTATGACCCTACTAAGAAAACCGTTAGATTATCTCCAGAAATTTATCATGGTACCACTGTTGCTTCTGCTAGTGTAGCATCTCATGAATGTGGTCATGCTCTTCAAGATAAGGAAGGTTACTTTTTCCTTCGTTTTCGAAGTGCCATAGTTCCTTTAGTAAATTTTGCATCTTATGCTGGTTACTTTGCTATTGTCATTGGTTTTTTTGCTTCATCACTTAATCTTGTCTGGCTTGGTATTTTAATGGAGTTTATTATCTTATTCTTTCAAATAATTACCTTACCAGTAGAGTTTAATGCTTCTTCTAGAGCCTTAAAACAAATTGACCATTTACATATTGTCGATTCTAGAGAATTAACTTATAGTAAAAAGATGCTTCGTGCCGCCGCTCTTACATATGTTGCCTCTGTTGCGACAGCTATCATTGAAATTTTACGATTAGTCATTTTAGTCTCAGGAAGAGATGATCGTTAATGTTAACTTTAGCTCCCAATATTGACCAAGCCACTTGCTTAACTCATAATGGTACTATGCATGCTGATGAAGTTTTTGCTACCGTCTTTTTAGAAGCATATTTAAAAGAAATATCCGTATACCGTTTACCTGAAGTAGACCCAGCATTATATCCTGACAAAATAATATATGATGTTGGACGTTCAACTTTTGATCATCATCAATTAGATGCCTTAAAACGTCCTAATGAAATTACTTATTCTTCATTTGGCTTGTTATGGCAACATTATGGCTTATCTTTTTTAAAACAAGAACAAATAGCTAATGCCGAAGAAGTTTTTAAAGAATTTGATAAAGATTTTGTTGAACAAATTGATGCTATTGATAATGGCTTTTTTCCCAAAATTGAAGCTAATTATAAAATTAAAACTTTAAGTGACGTAATTGGTTTATTTAATCCTAGTTATCAAAGTACTGAAGAAGAGCAAAGTCAATTTTTAAAAGCTTGTGAGGTAGCTAGAAGTCTTTTTAAAGAAGAACTTCTTAACGTCATTGGCAAAGTAAAAGCTCGTCACAAACTCTTAACTATCTTATCTAAAACCACAACTAAATATCTTGTCTTAGATGAGTATTTACCTTATTTAGATACCATTTTAAATGAAGGTTACGACAATATTTTATTTGTTATTTTTCCTTCTAATAGGGGAGGTTATACCATTAAAACTGTCCCTGTAAGTGCTACTGATAGAACTGATAGATGTAGTATTCCTATTAATTATGCTGGACTTACTGGTCGAGAGTTAGAAGAAGTATCTCACATTAAAGGTTTAACTTTTTGTCATAAAAACAGGTTTATTATGGGTTGTGATACTTTAGAAACAGCTATTAAAGTAGTAGAACAAATAATTAACAATTAGTCTTGTCAAATAAAGCTAAAAAATATATAATTTAAAATGATTATGAATAAAAGAGGTGTCATATGTATAATGCTAAAAAAGAACGTTTAAAAAACATTATAATAATTACAGTTATCTTATTAATAGCTGTCGTTTCTACTCATTATATATATTATAAATTCCGTGATGAACGTAGTGTTGATTATAATTCAGAATCTCTTGATGTAATTTTTCATGAGTCTTCTGGTGACAAAGTAACTCTTACCCGCGTTAATCCTGTAACAGACTCTGTTGGTTTATCTTCTAAAGCTTATACTTTTACTATTACTAATAATTTAACGGAAAAAGTATCTTATAAAATTAAATTAGTAGAAGATATTGAACAAACTGTTTTAGATGAATGTGAGGAATATTCCATTCCCAAAGAATATATTAGAGTCTCCATAAAAGAAGATAAAGAAAGTAATATTATATATTCTCTTAATGAATTAGAAGATAATTTATTATTAGAAACTGAAATTCCTGCTTTAGGTGAAAAAAATTATTCGATACGTGTTTGGAATGCTCGAGAAAGTACCATTACAGCTGGTAGTCTTCTTCATTATCATGGTATAATTCAAGTAATAGAGGCTAATGGTGATTTAGCTGTTAAATAAAGGACTGATAAATATGGATATAGATTTAAGTTTATTACATAGTAATACAGTAACAGAAATTGATATAACCGGTAATTATGATATACCTGAAGTATATTTTAATAATTCTGATGTTTTAGAATTAAATAATATTGAAGTTCAAGGTAAAATTTATCGTGATGCTTCTGAAGATAATCCTAATCAAGACATTGATTACATCAAATCGCGCATTATTGGTAACATGAAAATTAAAGATTCTATCTCTTTAGAACCTGTTTCTTACCCATTTTTAATCGAATATGACGATATTTTAGAGGAAAACTGTAAAAAAAATGAAAATACACTTGATATATTTCAATTTTTGTGGGAAAATATTGTACTGGAGGTCCCCTTACATTTTACAAAGGTTGATGATCTCAGTAAATTTCATGGGGATGGATGGAAATTAATTAGTGAAGATGAGCCTATTAATGAAAATAATCCATTTAGTGAGTTATTAAATGATTTTGAAGAGGAGTGATAATATGATGAAATTAGATATTCAAATGTTTGCGGTTCCTTTCCATAGAGTTTCTAAGACAAGAAAGAGATTAAGAAGAAGTCATAATGCTTTGGAAATGCCAGGAACTACAAAATGTCCTAATTGCGGTGAAGCAATTAAACCACATAGAGTTTGTCCTAAATGTGGAACATACAAAAATAAAAAAGTAATTGACAAAGAAGTAAATGAATAATTACTAACTATTAGCACCTTGTTAATAGTTTTTTTCTTGCCAAAAATAATTTATCTAAGTCTTCGGTTCTTTCCTTTTACTTCTAATTTAGTCTATGATAAAATAATAAATGTAGTAGGAGTGGTAATATGTTAGATTTAGAAGATAATTTATTAATAATTTGTCCTAATTATGAGAAGATGCAATTACTAGAAGAATTAAGTACTAAGGATAATTTTTATAATATAAAATTTATGACTCTAGAAGAATTTAAAAGTAATTACTATTTTTCCTATAATGAAGAAGCCCTTTATTATTTAATTCATAAATATCATTATCATATTGATGTTTGTCGTCGTTATCTAAGTTATCTTTATGTTATTGATATTACGAAAAATTATCAAAATCCTAAATTACAGTTTTTACAAGACATCAAAAAGGACTTATTAGCTGCGAATTTACTAACTATTAATCAGTCTTTTTCTAAATATCTAAACAACTACAAAATTATTGTTAGAGGTTATTATGATTTAGAAAAATATGAAGAAGAACTTTTAAATTATCAACTTTCTCTTCCAACTTCCTCATTAACGATACCAGTAACTGTTTGTCAAACTCTAGAAGAAGAAGTTAACTATGTTTGTCTAGAAATTATAAAACTTCTTCAAAATAAAGTTCCTCTAAATAAAATTTATTTAACTAATGTAAATGATGATTATCTTTATACTTTAAAAAAGCTTTTTTCCTATTACCATATTCCTATAAATATAGACTTCAAAGACTCTATATATGCCACTAAAGCCGTAAGTACTTATTTAAAAGATAAAACTCTTGATTTGGAAAATACTTCTTTAAAAGCCATTAATAAAAAATTAGTAAATACTATTAATTCCTTAGCCACTCTTCCTCAAGAAACTCCTGAGTACGAGACTATTCTCCTAGATAAATTAAAGACAACTTATCTTTCTCCTAATAAATTGACTAATGCCATTAACATAAAAGAACTACAATATCCTTTTAAAGATGATGACTATGTCTTCGTATTAGGTTTTAATCTTGATTTCTTACCACAAACAATTAATGATATTGATTACCTTAATGATAAAGATAAAATAGAACTTCCTCTTTATTCAACTGTTTATAAAAACAAACGTTATAAAGATGTAACTATTTACTTATTAAGCCGTATCAAAAATCTTTATTTATCTTATAAATTAGCTTCTCCTTTTCGCAAGTATTATCCATCTCCTTTAATAAAAGAATTAAATTTACCTGAACAACATCCACCTTTAGATACTTATGAATATTCTAATATCTATAATAAAATTCGTTTAGGAGAAAAACTAGACCTATATTATCTTTATGGTGAAAAAACACCGGAACTTATTAAATTAAATAATACTTATAACATCAATTACAAAACTTATAGTAATGCCTTTACTGGTCTCAATAAAAATACTTATCTTGAACATTTACCATATCCATTAAAATTATCTTATACTAACTTAAACATGTATAATGAATGTCAATTTAAGTACTTTCTAAATAATGTTTTAAAACTATCTCCTTTTACTGATACTTTTCAAAGTTTTATTGGCTCTATGTATCATAAAATTTTATCTCTTTACCGAAAAAATAATTTTGATTTTGAAACTGAATATCAAAAATATTTAGACCAAAGAGATCTAACCTTAAAGGAAAAAATCCTCTTAGTAAAAATAAAAAAAGATCTATTATCTCTAATCGAAATATTAAAAAAACAAGATTTATTAACCGGTTTTGACTCTAATTACTATGAAAAAGAAGTAAAAATAAAATTAAAGAAACCGGTTGAAGTAGAATTCATTGGCTATATCGACAAGATTATGTTTTATCAAAAAGTTGATGATACTTATTTTGCTATTGTTGATTATAAGAGTGGTACTATTGATACTAAAATAGAACCTATGAAATATGGTCTTCATATGCAATTACCAATATACTTATATTTAATTCACTATGGCAATGTTTTTAATAATCCTATTTTTACAGGTATTTATTATCAAAATATCTTATTTAATTATCCTACTTGGTCTAAAAAATATGATCAAGAGCAACAAGAAAAATATTATCTTCAAGGTTATTCTACCGATAATATTTCCTCTTTAGCCCGTTTTGATTCTACCTATGAAAAGAGTACTTTAATTAAAAGTATGGCTTATAATGAAGAAAAAGGCTTTAATCACAATAGTAAAATAATTACTGACAATATTTTATATAATCTTGTTAAATATACTAAAGACCATATTGATTCTAAAGCTGATGCCATTATTAATGCTGAATTTAATATAGACCCCAAAGTTTATGATAAAAAAAATATTTCTTGTCAATTTTGTTCTTTTAAGGACATCTGTTACATGCAAGATAATAATTTAACCTACTTAGATAAAGTTGATGATTTATCATTTTTAGGAGGTGAGGAAAATGGCTTGGACTAAAGACCAACAAAAAGCTATTGATCTTGAAGGCATGAATATCATTGTCTCTGCCGGAGCGGGTAGTGGTAAAACAGCCGTATTATCTGAACGGGTTTTACGCAAAGTAAAAAGTGGTGTTCATGTAAATGATTTATTAGTATTAACTTTTACTAATGCCGCTGCTGCCGAAATGAAAGATCGTATTCGTGATAACATTGCCAAAACTAAAGGCCTAGAAAAAGAATTAAATCTAGTCGATAGTGCCTATATAACAACCTTTGATTCCTTTTCTCTAGCCATTGTCAAAAAATATCATACTAAATTAAATATTACCAGTAAAATCAATATCACAGATGAAGTAATAATTGATTTAGAAAAAGATCATTTACTGGAAGAAATAATGGCTCAAAGGTATTTAAGTCCTAAACAAAGCTTTTTAAAATTAATTAATGACTTTTGTTTAAAAGATGATAAAGACTTAAAAAAATATCTTTTAAACATCTATCAAAAAATAGATCTTAAGTATGATAAAGAGAAGTATCTAAATAATTACATTTCTAACTATTATCAAGATGATAATATCAATCGTTTTATAACTGAGTATGTTCATGAATTACAAAATTATCTTTGTACAATTCAAAATCTTGTTACTGAACTTGCTAGTTATTTTGATGGTACCTATACTACTAAGGTTCAAGATGCTCTTTCTAAACTTTTAAATTCTAAAACTTATGAAGACATCAAAAACAACCTTGAAGTATCTTTACCAAACGTTCCACGTAATTCTGCTCCTGAAGGCAAAAAAATCAAAAGTGATATTTCCGCTCTTTTAAAAAAGATGGGCGATTATACTATTTATGAATCTACTGAAGAAATGTATCAAGAAATTATGTCTACTAAAGATAACAGTGCCGAAATAATTAATATTCTTACTGACTTAGACCAAAGACTAACTGAAGTCAAAAAGCAAAACGAGTACTATAATTTTAATGATATTGCTCGTCTAGCTATCACTGTTGTTTCTGAAAATGAAGATATTAAAGAAGAATTAAAAAATAGTTTTAATGAAATATTAATTGATGAATACCAAGATACATCTGATATTCAAGAAACTTTTATTTCTTTAATTCAAAACAATAATGTTTATATGGTAGGGGATATTAAACAATCGATATATCGCTTTCGTAATGCTAATCCTTACATTTTTAAAAATAAATATGATACTTATCGTGATACTAATGCTGGTGAAAAAATAGATTTATTAAAAAACTTTCGTTCTCGTAATGAAGTCTTATCTAATATAAATATGTTATTTAATTTATTTATGGATGATGAAATAGGAGGAGCCGCTTACCAAAGTTCTCATCAAATGGTCTTTGGTAATGACTTATATACAACTGAAGTTGCTCCTAACCAAAATTATGATCTTGATGTCTTAACTTATGACAAAAACTTAGGTCGTATTTCTAATGATGAGCAAGAAGCTTTTATCATTGGTCATGATATCTTAAATAAATTAAATAGTAATTACCAAGTCTTTGATAAAGATAAAAAATGTCTTCGCCCAGCTAGTTTCCAAGATTTTGTTATTCTCCTAGATAAAAGTAAAAGTTTCAATTTGTATAAAAAGATATTTGAATACTTACATATTCCTCTAACTATTTTAAAAGATGAAGCTCTTCGCAAAGATTATGATATTCTAGTGATTAAAAATCTTTTAAAACTTTTAATAAATATAAAAAATAAACAGTTTGATACCGAATTCAAATATAGTTATATAAGTATTTGCCGTAGCTTTTTATACAAGTTAACTGATGCGGAAATATATGAAATTTTTGTTCATAACTCTTATCAAGAAACACCTTTGTACCAAAAATGTCTAACTCTATTAGAAAAAATAGATATCCTAACACCTCATGCTTATTTAGATTATATTTTAGATGAATTTGCCTATGACGAAAAAATACTTACTATTGGTAATGTAGCTTCTTTTAGAGTAAGAAGAGAATACTTTTATAATTTAACTAAAAGTTTTTCTAATATGGGTAAGACCATCTATGAGTTCATTGCTTATCTTGATGAGTTATTTGAAAATAACTATGATATTAAATTTAATGTTAATATGAGTAGTAATGATAGTGTTAAAATAATGACTATTCACAAGTCTAAAGGACTAGAATTCCCTGTTTGCTATTTTGCTGGTTTTACTAATGAATTTAATATTTCAGAACTAAGAGAACGCCTTCTTTATGATAACAAATATGGTATTGTCTTACCTAAAGTCGCAGACTACTATAAAGATACTATTATTAAGACTCTTTTAAAAAGTAATACCAAAAAGGAAGAAATATCTGAAAAGATTCGTCTTTTATATGTAGCTGTTACTAGAGCCCGCGAAAAAATGATTATTGTTATGCCTGAGGCTGAAGAAGAATTTGAACGAACAACTCTTGTTCCTTCTTATGAAAGAACTAAATATAATAGTTTTTTCGCTATTATTAAAAGTATTTACTCAGCTATTTTACCCTACATTACTAAAGTTGACTTAAAGGTAACAAAAGACTATTTAAACGTAACTAATTCAAAACAATTAGCTCTTTCAACTACTAATTTAACAGTATCTGAACTTCAATTTGACTCTGCTACTACCGATGAAAAACATTATTCCAAAGATGAACTTCATCTTATTTCTAAAGAAGAAAAGGATTTAATGCATTTTGGTGAACAAGTTCATGCTATCCTTGAAGAAATTGATTTTACTAATCCTGACTTTAGTAGTTATAATGTTTCTGATAAAATTATTAATCAAATAAAAGACTTTTTAAATACTGAACTTATTAAAAATAATCTTACTTGTAAAATGTACAAAGAATATGAATTTATCTATCAAGAAGACAATAGCCTTTCTCATGGTATTATTGACTTACTTATAGAGTGTACTGATAAAATGCTTATTATTGACTATAAACTAAAAAATATTAATGACCCATTATACAACAACCAATTAAATGGTTATCGTCAATTTATTGCTCAAAAGACTAAAAAACCTGTTTTTTGTTATTTATACTCTATAATGGATGGTAACTTTAAAGAGGTGCCTAATGCTTAAAATTTGTTTTGTATGTTTAGGTAACATTTGTCGTTCACCAATGGCTGAATATATAATGAAAGATAAAGTTCAAAAACTAGGTTTATCATCAACTTTTCTAATTACGTCTAAGGCTACTAGTTATGAAGAAGCTGGTAATGACCTCTATCCACCGGCCAAAGCTATTTTACAACAAAATGGTATTAATTGCCCCAAACATCAATCTACTAGATTAGAAAAGAGTGACTATTCTAAATATGATTATTTTATCGCGATGGAGCAAGCCAATATAGATAGTATGCTTCATATATTTGGCGGAGACCCTCTTCATAAGATATCTTTACTACTAGATAGAAATATCAAAGATCCTTGGTACTATCATAATTTTACGGAAACGTATGCTGATATAAGTACTGGTATTGACCAATTAATTTCCCAAGTAACAAAAAAATAAGATTTGTTAAAAGTCTTATTTTTTATTTTTAGCATATATATTTTGGGATGCTTCCTCAAAGAAATCACGTCTTACTAAACAGCTTAGCTCATCGTCCATAATTCTAACCTCATATTTTTTCGCCACTTCTCGATAAACAACATAATAAGTTCCTGTTGTAATAGCTTCTTCTATTAATCCAGGGACATTAACTAAGTCTTCAGCGTTATAAATTTTATAATCTTCTCCATAAACTTCTTTCAAAGGTTTTACATAACGTAAAATTATTCCATTGCGATTTACTTCATTGAGTCTAAGTTTTAAATCATTATCATATCTTTCATATTCAATTACATTAAATCCATCTTGATTCTTTTTTAATAAGACAGTCACGCCTAGAAAAAACTTTTGAATTAGTGGCACTTCATCAAAAGGATCAAAATTAATATCTCCTAAATACCGTGCCGCCTTAATGGGATTATACGTGTTTGGATCCGCAAAAATTAATCCAATATAGTAATCATCTAAGTTAAACATAATATTTCCCCCTAAATAAAAGTACTTTTTATTATATTTTTTATCATAAAAATTGTCAAATAAAACCTCTCTAATTTTTATACATAAAAGATTAATGAACATAAAAAACGTAATCTAAACAAATTAATGTATCCTAAACTTTCACTAAAATCCTTTCTTTTTAATTGTCCTTTTCTTTTATAATTGCTATAATGAAATAAAGGATGGTGAAGAAAATGGCAACTGCTCATATTGAAAGTGCCCTTGAAGATATTGCTGAAATAGTTCTAATGCCTGGAGATCCCTTACGAGCTAAATATATAGCTGAAACCTTTTTAACCGACTATAAATTAGTTAATAAAGTTCGCAACATGTTTGCTTATACTGGTTATTATAATAATAAAAAAGTGACCGTTTTTGCTTCAGGAATGGGTATACCAAGCATTGGTATCTATTCTTATGAATTATATAAATTTTATAATGTTCAAAAAATCATTAGAATAGGAACAGCTGGAAGTAATAATCCTCACATTAAATTAAAAGACATAGTTTTATCAAGTGGAGCTTATTGTAAAAGTTATTTTCCTTTACTTTTTGATGGCGCTAATAAAGATTATATAAAGTCCAGTACTCAATTAAATCAAAAAATTAAGGATCAAGCTAAACAAAAGAATATTTCTGTCCAATATGGTGATACTATAACTAGTGATGTATTTGATCCATATTGTGATGATATAGAAAAATTTCGTAGTAATTTCCCAAGTCGTCCATTCCTGGCTACAGAGATGGAAGCCTTTGGCCTTTTCTATATTGCCCAAAAATTAAATAAAGAAGCTACTTGTCTTATGACTATTGTTGACTCTACATATGACTCTAGTAGTTTAACGAGTGAAGAACGTGAGAAGTCTTTAAATGAAATGATTACTCTAGCTTTAGAATCAATATAATATTTTAGAAAAGATGGTGAAAAAATGGAATATCTAAAAAAAGATTTAGGTTCTTACAATTTACATATAATAAAAACAAATAAATTTAAAACAATAACGGTTAGAGTTGTTTTCCATAGTCCCATAATTAAAGAAGAAATAACTATGCGTAACGTCTTATGTGATATGTTTTTGCAGTCATCTAAGCTTTATCCCACTAAAAAGGATTTAACTATCAAAGCTCAAGATTTGTATGCTGCTGAAATAGAAGCAACTAACTCGCGTCTTGGTAACTATATCACCACTAATTTTTACTTAACTGTTTTAAATGATAAATATACTGAAAAGAACAATTTCAATAAAGCTGTTGAATTTTTAAGTGAGGTTATTTTTAATCCTGATGTTGAAAATGGTAACTTTCAAAGTACTAAATTAGATATTGTTAAAAATAATGCTGAAAATTCTATTAATTCACTTAAAGAAGACCCAGCTGATTATGCTTTAGTTCGTATGGCTGAAGCTTTTAATAAGGATTGTCCTATTTCTTATCGTATGTGTGGTTATTTAGATGATTTAGAAAAAATAACGACTAAAAATTTATATGAATATTACACTAAATTTATCAATAAAGATTTCGTGGATATTTTTGTAATTGGTGATGTTCTAGAAGAAGATATCATTCCAATTATAAAGAAACATTTTAAATTTAAAGTTGTCAAACGAAAAAAAGTTCCTTATATAATCAATAATTTAAAAGTTCGTAATCGTCGTTTGTTTGCTAAAGAAACTGCTGATAACTCTCAGTCAAAATTAGCTATTTGTAATGTTTTAACTGGTTTAACACCTTATGAAAGGAACTATCCTTTGACCTTATATAACATAATATTAGGTGGTGGCAGTGATTCTAAGTTATTTAAAAATGTTCGTGAAAAAAACTCTTTATGTTACACTATTCACTCCGTTCCTAACAAATTAGATAATATATTATTAATTATGGCTGGAATCGATAAAAGTAACATTAAAAAAGCCTTAGATATAATTGATAAAAGCATGCAAGAAATGCGTAAAGGAAATTTTACGGATAAAGATATTTTAATTGCTAAAGAATATTTTAATACTGCTATGGATGATACTTTAGAAAGTCCAAGTAGAATCATTGATAATTATTTAATGATGGAATTATTAGGTACTGATTCTATTGAAGACAAGATAGCCAAAATGCAAATAGTAACGAAAAAAGACATTATTAAAGTAGCCAAAAAAATAAAGATGGATACTGTATTTAGCTTGGAGGGGATAAAGGATGAAGGAAATTAAATTAAAAGGTTTAGATATTAGTTGTTATACGGAAACCTTAGACAATGGTTTAAATATTATATTTTTACCTTATGAGAACAAAAAAAATTACTTTATGAGTTATGCCACATATTATGGTTCAGATATAACGACCTTTATTCCTCGTGGTCAAACTAAAGAAGTAAAAGTACCAGATGGTATTGCTCACTTTCTTGAACATAAAATGTTCGAGCAAGAAGATGGCATTGATCCATTTACCTTTTTCTCAGAAAGTGGTACCGGTTCCAATGCCTCAACAAGTTATGATTATACGCAATATATTTGCTATGGAACCAAAAATTTCAATAATAATTTAAGATTTTTACTTCAATTTGTAAGTAGTCCTTTTTATACCGATGAAAATGTTAATAAAGAAAAGGGCATTATTGCTGAAGAATTAAAAATGTATGAAGATATTCCTGAATTTCAATTAGAGATGAAATTACGGGAAAATATTTTTCATGTTAGTCCACGTCGCATAGATATTGGTGGCTCTATTAAAGAAATTAATAAAATAACTAAGGATGATTTATATTTATGTTATAGTAATTTTTATCGCCCTAAAAATATGTTTATCTTAATAGTTGGTAATTTTGATAAAGATAAAGCCTTAAAAATTATTAAAGAAGAAGTTGGTCATCTCAAAAATGAAGAAATTGCTGAGATAATCAGTAAACCTGAAAATGAAGAAGTTCGTCGTAAAAAAGAAAAAATAAAAGGTAATATATCTACTCCTAAATTAGGTATAGGCATTAAAATACCTATTCATGATTTAGACTATGATCCTCTTATTCTTGATTTATATCTTAATATGATAACAACTATTTGTTTTGGTTCATCTTCAGATTTTAGAGAACGAGTACGAAATGCCAAGTTACTTACTAATTTTTATACTGAATGGGAAAACCTAGAAGACTTTAGAATTTTCTACATTATGGCCTCAACCAATGATCCATCTCAATTACTAACTGAAATAAATGCCGAACTTAATAACATAGATATTTCTGAATCAGCTTTTGAGCGTATGAAAAAAGTATGGATAGCTAATGAAGTTAAAATGATTGATAATATTGATGCTACTGTCAATAATCTCTATGATGATTTAATAAAATACAAAAAGGTTATTCCTAATAAAATAGAACTTATTAGAAAAATGAACCTTGAAGATATAAATAATTTAATAAAATATATTTCTTTTGACAATATGAGTGTTGTAGAAATGTATCCAAAAGAAAAGTAAATTTTGAGTTCCGGTGAAAAAAAGAAAGAAAAGAAAAAATGAATTTGTTTTATCCACAGATTCATTTTTTTGATAAAAA
>CANQSQ010000020.1 GCA_947626565.1 uncultured Bacilli bacterium | reverse complement strand
TTAAGAAACTTATGAAGCCTTAAGTCAATCTACCTAATTTCTTTTAAGAGATTAGGTATTTTTGTTAATTGGTGATTGTGATACAATTAATATGTATGTTATTAATGAAATAAGTCTTCAATGAAGATTTATGTTTAAATATCAATTGCATTCCGAACTTGACTGTGGTACAGGCTGCAATCAAAGAAAAACAAGGTAAATAATAATTTGAAAATGTTTCTCGTTTCCGAGTGACTGGTGGTCGACAATGTAGAATAACTTCATCAATTAGATGTAGTTTTTTTTCGAAAGTATTTGTAAATATTAAAATTATATAAAAAATACACATAATAAGAGCGTAATAATTTTAAAAAACAAAAAGTTATTACGGTTGAGAGTAATAACTTTACAAAAATGTGGAAATAATATATAATGTAACAAGAGGTGATTAATAATGCTTTTAAGAGAGGATTATTTATCTAAAATAAGAGGATTTTATGACTCAGACTTAATTAAAATATTAGTGGGTATTAGAAGGTGTGGTAAATCAGTTATTTTAAGTCAAATTATAAATGAATTAAAAGAAAAAAGAGAAGTATCGGAGAATCATATTATTTTTATTAATTTTGAATTTATCGAATTTGAAGAACTATTAGATTATAAAAAATTAAATCAGTACATTAAAGATAAAATTCAAGATGACAAGATGTATTATTTATTTTTAGATGAAGTTCAAAATGTAGATCAATTTGAAAAAGTGATAAATTCATTACGGGCATCTATAAAGAATATTAGTATCTTTTTGACTGGATCAAATAGTAAGATGTTATCCGAGGAATTATCTTCGGTTTTATCAGGAAGATATGTTTTATTTAATATTAATCCATTATCATATAAAGAATATGTAAATTTAACGAATAAGGATGAAAAAGATTTAAATACTTTTTGGGATTATGCTAAATGGGGAGGACTTCCTAATAGATGTGAATTTACAAACGAGACAGATATAAAAAATTATCTTCATAGTGTATATGATTCTATTATTCTACGAGATGTTGTAAAAAGATTAAATTTAAAAGACACTATTCTTTTTGATATGATATTACAATATTTGGTTGAAACAACTGGCCGTGAATTTTCGGCTGATAATATTGTAAAATATTTAAATAAAGAAAACAAAAATATATCAAATGAAACATTGTATAATTATATAGATGCTCTATGCAAAGCTTTGATAATAAAAAAAGTTTATAGATATGATATTGCTGGTAGAGGAGTATTAAAAACATTAAATAAATATTATGTAACGGATTTAGGTATTGCTCAAATAAAAAATAATAATCCTGAATTTAGAAATTATGTCGTATTAGAAAACATTGTTTATAATGAGTTAATAAATAGGGATTATGAAGTCTATATTGGCAAAACAAAAAATGGTGAAGTAGATTTTTTAGCTAAAAAAGATGGAAATATCAAATACTTTCAAGTAACTTATGAAATGCAAGATAATGAAAGTACTATTGAAAGAGAATTTGGTGCACTTAAATCTATAGAAGATAATTATCCAAAATATGTTCTTTCTTTAGATAAGATAGATTTATCTCGTGATGGAATTATACATCTAAATTTGATTGATTTCTTATTAGACGATGAATTTTAGTATTAGACATGGAAAATTTGAATAATTAAAATAACAAAAATTTTTGATAATTACTTGTGATGATTCAAGCTGTCATTAAAGAAAAGCAAAGTAAATAATAATTTGAAAATGTTTCTTTATTCCTGGTGTTAGCAACTAATAAATGATTCCGGTTGAAAATGTAGAGTAACTTCATTGTATGATGGAGTTTTCTTTTGATTTATGATGTACATTTTTAGTGACAAAGAAAATAAAAACTTACAAAAAATAAAAAAATATGCTATAATCTTTTTGTTAAGTGAAAAAATATTAGGCAATTTATCAATGAGTAGCATATGCGTAAGTCCAATTGAATAAAGGCTTACGTATTTTTTGTGTTTAAAAATGAAAGGAGAGAAAAGATGGAAAAAATGGATTTGGGAAAGGATAAAATTTCTAAATTAATTAAAAAATTTGCAGTACCATGTGTTATTAGTATGATTGTAGCGGCACTTTATAATATTGTAGACCAAATATTTATAGGATGGAGTAAGGCTTCTTTTTTTGGAAATGCTGCTACTAATATTGTTTATCCTTTTACAGTTATAGCTCTTGCCTTTGCATTATTAATAGGTGATGGTTCAGCGGCATTATTTAATTTATCTTTAGGCGCAAAGAATAAAGAAAAGGCAAGTAAATCTGTAGGAAATGGTTTAATACTTTTGATTATAATATCAATTGTAGTAACAATTTTAGGTTTAGTTTTTGATGAACAAATATTAAGAATTTTTGGTGGAAATCCAAAAGAAGTGGAGTGTTATCAGTATGCTAAGGACTATTTAAGAATTATTTGTTATGGGTTACCTTTTTATATTATTGGGCAAGGATTAAACGCTTCTATAAGAAGTGATGGTAGTCCTAAATATGCAATGGTTGCAACAGTTGTGGGAGCCGTGACAAATATTATTTTAGATCCAATATTTATATTTGGACTTAAATTGGGAGTAAAGGGTGCCGCTCTTGCTACTATTATTGGACAAATTTTTACATTTATAATAAGTATTGGTTATTTGAAGAAAGCTAATTATTTTAAAATAAATAAAGAGTCAATTAAATTAAATAAAAATATATGTAGGCAAGCTATTTCTTTGGGATTAGCTTCTTTGATAACACAACTAGCAATTGTTATTATAATTGCTGTTGCTAATAATTTAGTAGCTAAATATGGTTATATGAGTATGTCTTCAACAGGTAAGGCTTATGGAGTAGTAACTCCTTTGGCTGTTATAGGAATATGTATGAAAGTATTTGGTATTGTTGTATCAATTGTTATTGGGGTATCTTTAGGAGGTATGCCGATAATAGGTTATAATATGGGTGCTTTAAATATAAGAAGAGTTGAAGAAACAATAAAATACATACTAATAATTAACTTTATTATTGGATTTAGCGCATTTTTAATTTTTGAAATTTTTCCAACATTTATTATTAATATTTTTGGAAAAGGTAATTCTTTAGAGTATTTAGAATATGCTAAATATTGTTTGAGGATATTTTTAGGTGGTATTGTTCTAACTTGTATTATTAAGTCTTTAGCAATATTGTTACAATCTATGGGATCTAGTTTTAAGTCAACGTTACTTGCTTTAGCAAGAGATGTTTTATTCTTTGTTCCAGCAATTATTACAATAGCTGTTTTAAGTCATAGTGTTGTAATAATGTTATGGAGTGCTATAATTGCTGATATTTTAGCATTTGCTTTAGGAATGGTATTATTAAAAAAAGAATTACAAAAAGTAAAAAAGGCTACTAATTAGGATATTAATAATAAATTTTTTGATATAATTTGGTTTGAGAAGAATAAAATAAAAAAGGAAAATTAATAAAAATTTTTCTTACATAAAAAAAGAGAAAATGATATAATTATTCTTGGCAATTTGCAAATTATTAGACGACACATGTAGAGCAGTCCTGCTCGTAAATCTGATTACGGAACTAAGGATTATCTATATGTGTTTTTGTTTGCAAAAAATAGGAGGTGAAAAGTATGCCGTCAAATAAAAAAGAAAAAGCAATCTTTGCATTAATTACGGTAATAATTACTGTACATGCATATGTTTTCTATAGTTTATATGTTATAAATGGAAATACGTTAATGAATTTAACTGGTGCCAGTAGTGTTTTAAAAGCTATCAATAAATTAGGTGGCGTTTATATGATTGGTCATTATTTACCTATTTGGTCTGTAGTCTTAGTTGAATTTTGTTTTGCTTATCTAGCAGAAATGTTTATTGGACAACCATTTTCTTTTAAAATGGCTTGTAAGAACTTTAATATTAAAAAGACTGATCCTGTGCAATTTGAAACAGCTGTAATATGTGCTACAGTGGCTATTATGGTACCTGTTATGAGTTTTATAGCAGCATTTTTATATTATCCATATTATGCAGGATTTAATATATTAACTTTATTGGCTAATTGGTTGAAGTTAATTTGTTTCAATTTTCCATTTGCTTATTTTTCACAATTGTTTTTTATTCAACCTTTTGTGAGAATGGTTTTTAAGTTTTTATATAAAAAAGTTAAATAATAAATAATTTCAATTAATTAGATAAAAGATACAGACTATTAGATATTGATAAAGACTTGATTCATTGCTAGGAATTGAGTTTTTATTTTGGAGACCTATTTTTTATTGTTGGCAATTATAGGTATTTGATTTAAAATATAGATATATTGATGAAAGGATTGGTATAAATGGTAAGAAGATTTGAGGCTAATGAGGTCGAGAAAATAGCTTTAATATTGAAAAATAATGGTACTGTAAGTGTACCCACAGATACGGTTTTTGGAATATGTGCACGAATTGATTCTAAAGAAGCTTATAACAAGTTAGTTGAAGTGAAAAAACGACCATTGAATAAGGCTTTTCCTGTTATGTGTGCCGATAAAGAACAGATAAAAAGTATAGCAGTGGTAAATAAAAAGGCCGAAAAGTTGATTGAGGCTTTTATGCCAGGACCTATTACGTTAATTTTGCAGAAAAAAGACAATTTATTAGATTATGTTACTAATGGTAGGGATACTATCGCTGTTAGAATGGCTAGTTCTAAACTATTAAAAGAAGTAATTGAAAAAGTAGGAAGTCCTATATTTATGACTAGTGCCAATCAAAGTGGTGAAGAGGAATGTAAGAATTTAGAGGAAATAGAAAAGGCTTGTCCTCTTATAGATGGAATGGTAGAAGGGAAAGTTTCTTATTCTTTAGCTAGTACCATTGTAGATTGTACCTCTTTTGAGGCGAAAGTTTTGAGAGAAGGACCAATTTCTATAGAAGAAATAAAAAATGTTATGAATAATTAGTAATAAGAAGGGTTGAAAATATAATTTTTGTTAATTATACCATTATATATTATTGGAGAAAAATTATTAATTAAAAGAGTATGTAAAGAAATTAGTAGTAAATAGGAATAACCTTAGTTATTCTTTTTATGTTTTGTTATGGAAAATGTGATACAATAAAAATATAAAAAATTGTGTAAGGAAGGTAAAATTATGTGTACGGCAATAACTTATAATACAAAAGATCATTATTTTGGAAGAAATTTGGATTTAGAATATTCATATAAAGAGAGTGTTACTATAACCCCTAGAAATTATTCTTTTAATTTTAGAAATGGAAAGACTATAAAGGAACATTATGCCCTTATTGGGATAGCTTATGTTGCAGATGGTTATCCTCTTTATTATGATGCAATTAATGAGAAAGGACTAGGTATGGCAGGATTGAATTTTCCTACTAATGCTGATTATAAAATGGAACAAAGTGATAAAGATAATATTGCTCCTTTTGAATTTATTCCATGGATTTTAACTCAATGTGCCAATTTGCAAGAAGTTAAAGTGTTATTAGATAGAATAAATATTGCTAAGATAAATTTTAGTGATAATTTACCAGCATCACCATTACATTGGATTATTGCTGATAAAGAAAAAGCTATAACAGTTGAATGTGTAAAAGAGGGATTAAAAATTTATGATAATCCAGTTGGTGTTTTAACAAATAATCCAACTTTTGATATTCATATGTTTAATTTAAATAATTATATGAATTTATCAATTGAACCACCTTGTAATAATTTTTCTAAAAAATTAGATTTGGTAACTTATAGTCGTGGTATGGGAGCTTTAGGATTACCAGGTGATTTATCATCAGCATCAAGATTTGTCAAAGCTACATTTACAAAAATGAATTCACTATCTGGAGATTCAGAGTCAGAAAGTATTAGTCAATTTTTTCATATTTTAGGTTCAGTAGATCAACAAAGAGGTTGTGTTCATATGGGTGATGATAAGTATGAAATAACTATTTATAGTTCTTGTTGTAATATGGATAAGGGAATTTATTATTATACAACTTATGAAAATAGTCAAATTACAGCAGTTGATATGTATAGAGAAAATTTAGATGCTAGTGAGTTAGTAAGTTATGATTTAATAAAAGGTCAACAAATATTACAGCAAAATTAAAGAAAAATAAATTACTTAGAAACGTTAAAGTTCCTAAGTTTTTTTACGTTTTATGTGTAAAGATAATATGATATACTAGTTATGTAAAAATGAATAAAGATAAATAGAGGTACTTTTTTTAGGTGATTTTGGACTATAAAAAATGTAAGGACCAAGGTTATAGGAAATGGAGTGATAAAATGAAAATATTATTTATATCAGATATTCATGGAATTTGGAGTAATTTGCAGTTAATAGAAGAAAAGCTACATTTACAGAAGATAGATAAATTAGTTTGTTTAGGAGATATTTATTTTACACCTTTTATGTGTAGAAATAAGAAGGAAGCAGATAGTGATAAAGTATTAGCTTTTTTAAATAAATATGCTGATAAATTAATTTGTATGAGGGGTAATTGTGATTCAGAAAGTGATGTAGCAAAGAGTGATTTTCCTATTAATGAGGGCTTTTCGTTAATAAATGTTGATGATTTGGATATTTATATTACCCATGGAAATTTATATAATTTTGGTAATCATCAGAAGTTTCATTATCCGGGAGTGTTAGTTTATGGTCATGAACATAAAGCTTATATTAAACAAGATAAGAATATGACATATATTAATGTTGGTTCTCTTTCTTTACCAGTAAATGGTATTTCTACTTATGTAATTTATGAAAAAAGAAAGTTTACGATATATGATGTAGATGATAGGGTTATTGATAGTATTGAAATTTAAAATATAAATACTGTTAGGGAGTAATAGTTATGAGAGTAATAAATGAAAGTTTTAAAGAAAAATTTAAAGAAGATTTTAAGTTTATAATTGATTTTGTAAAAGAAAATGATGATGTTTTTTTAGGAATTAGAAATAATTGTATTAATTTATATGCTAATGGAGGAAGCTTTTTTAAGTTAGAGCAAAGGAAAAATAATGGCGAATATCATTATATTGCTTCACTAAATGCTGGGGATGATGAAATACAAAAAGGGTATTATAGTAAACTTTCAAAAAGTGTTAGAGATTTATTAAAAGAAGTTAATGAGAAAGAGTTAACAAAAGAAAATAGCAATATTTGGAATGAATTATTAAGTAAATTGAAGAGTTCTGTTGCCGAATATATGATACAACATAAAGTAGGAAATAAAAAAGGAAGTTCTAAAGAAAAGATTCTTCAACAAAATTTAGCCTTAGCTTTTAATAATAGTGATAGTGATTATTATAATTGTGATATTGAATATAATGTTGAAGGATTAAATGATTATTACGTGAATAAAGATGGAGATATTGATAGAACGAAAGATAATAACCCTCATACTTTAGGCAGAGTAGATAATATTGTTATAGGAATTAAAGATAATAAACTAAAGATTTATTTATTTGAATTAAAAGAGGGAATGGAGGCTATAAAGGGTACCAATTTTAATTCAAAATCACAAGCTAAGACAGATGAATCGTTTGGTAATGGAGTTATTGGACATATAAAGTGTTATATGACTGTTATTAAACATATTAGAGAAAATAAACCTTATATTTCTTTGTATGCTAAGGATTATAATAGGAAACATGGTAATAATAAAAAAGTAGTTAGTTTTGATATCAGAAATAATTTGGTAGAAGAAATAAAGGGCATGATGAATTTTTATCAGGAATTTGATTTAATAAAAAATAATAATTTTAAAGATATAAACTATGAAAATATTGTTTATGACGATGTCTTATTAGTCTTTTATTTAGGAGGATATAATTTAAAAAGTAATAAACTGGAAAAACATCTAGGAATAGTAGGTAATAATAATGATTCAGTTTTACAACTAATAAATAATAATCCAATGATTTATAAGTATTTAGATAAAGATGAAATTTATGATTTTAGGTTTTATAAAGATGCGAAAGTATATAGTGAAAAGAGAAATGCTAGTGATTTGGTAATTGATAATTATAGTTTGGTAAAAGTCATAAGAGACCATGATGAGGTTAGTTTTAAAGTAGAATAGTAGTTAGCTTAATGAAAAATAGATATATATTTTAAAGATAAATGATGTTAATTTTAGTGTTAATAATTGACTAAATCCTTCTTTTGGTGTATAATATGCGCTAATTTGAAATAAGAAGGGAAAAATATGAATCAATTTGAAACTAAAATGGACTATTTAGGTTATGATAAGAAAGTTGGTAAAATAAATGTAAGGAAGGGATATGAGCCACTTATAAGGTTACTTGGTCAATTAAATTCAAATCAGGTTATGGCTTTAGCACCGGTATCATTAGAAGAGGCTAAAAAAGAGGCGGTAGCATTTTATAGTAAGTATTTTTCAGTACATGATATTAAAAAAGTTCTTATGGAAGATTTAAGGGGTATTCAAAAAAAGGTTCAACTAGGAGATATTACAGGGATAGAAGCATATAAACAATATTTTCAATTATTAAAAGAAGTTAGTCCTTTTGATTTACCTGTTAAATTAGTTGAGGGACATTCTATGATTGGTGAAATAAAAAAAGCTTTGATGATAATACCAAAAGAGTTTATACCAGAAAATACGGGTGTTATGATTCCTTTTGTAAATATTGAACTTGGAAAAGAATTAGATGAATTATCATCATCTACTTATGTACATGAAATTGCTCATACTCAACAAGAATCACATCCGGGATATGCTAAGAGTTATTTAAATAAAGAAGTTATTTCCATTTTTTTAGAAAAATTAAGTGCCTTAGAAAAAGATCCAACAGGTAAATTACTATTGATGAGTGAAAGAAAAAGATTTTTGTACTTAGCTAATGTAATATCAACATTATATTTAAATGGTACAAAATATCATTTAAGTGAGGAAGAGACAATTGAATATATAATGTATATTCATTCAACATTAATAGCTGAAAAACTCTTTGATTTATATCTTAAAGAGAGAAAACCAAAGAGAAAGGATGCTTTTATCTATGATATTCAAGATATTTTTGATGGTAAACAAACGGTAGAAGATATGCTTGATAAGAGATATGTAAAATTTAGTCAGGGTATGGATTTAAATTTAATTAAAAGACATATGTAAGGAAGAAAACAAAAGTTAGTTTCTTTTTTTATTTGTAGAAAAGTGTGTTAAAATAGAAGAAGTACGAATATGGTTAGGAGGTAAATAATGAATGAAATAAAATGTCCAAAATGTGGAACGGTATTACAGATGAATGAAACGGATTATGAATCAATAGTAAAGCAAGTTAAGGATGAAGAGTTTAATAAAGAAGTGAGGCGTAGAGAAGAGCAATTTGAAAAAGAAAAGAAAAGTGTGCTTAAATTAGCTCAAGCCGATTATGAAAAAGAATTAAGCAAAAAAGATTTTGAAGTTACGGAATTAAAGAATAAATTAAATACCCAGGAAGAAAAGACACAAAATAGATTGGAAAAAGAATTTGGCGAAGAAATTAATAAAAAAGTATTAGAGATTGAAGAATTAAAAAGTGAATTAAAAATACAAGAAGAAAAAATACAAAATAAAATGGAAAAACAGTATAATGATGAACTTAATAAGAAGACGTTAGAAATAACTGAATTAAATAATAAATTGAAGGTTCAGGAAGAACAAACACAAAGTCGCTTGGAAAAAAAGTATAGTGAAGAACTAAGTAAGAAAACGTTAGAAATAACAGAACTACAAGGAAAATTAAAATTACAAAAAACGGAACAAGAGTTAGCGATAAAACAGGCTATTGATGAAAAAGATAAAACGATAGATTCTTTAAATAGTAAATTAGAAATTAATAAGTCAGAATATCTTTTAAAAGAAAAAAATTTAAAAGATGGTTATGAAGAAAAAATAAAAAATAAAGATGAGCAAATTGCTTATTATAAGGATTTTAAGGCTAAACAATCAACAAAGATGATAGGTGAATCATTAGAAAAGCATTGTCATAATGAATTTAATAAATTGCGACCATTATTTAAAAATGCTTATTTTGAAAAAGATAATGATGCGAAAAATGGGTCTAAGGGAGATTTTATTTTTAGAGATTACGATGATGATGGAGTAGAGATTGTCTCAATTATGTTTGAAATGAAAAATGAAGCTGATGAGACGGCTACTAAACATAAAAATGAAGACTTTTTTAAAGAATTAGATAAAGATAGAAAAGAGAAAAAATGTGAATATGCGGTATTAGTTTCTTTATTGGAAATAGATAATGAATTTTATAATACAGGTATTGTTGATGTAAGTTATAAATATAAAAAGATGTATGTAATAAGGCCACAATTTTTTATTCCTTTAATTACATTAATCAGAGATTTAGCTATGAAATCTTTAGAGTATAGGAAAGAGTTAACGACACTTAAAAATCAAAATATTGATATAGCACATTTTGAAGATAATATGATGGCTTTTAAAGAAGGATTTGGCAGAAATTATCGTTTGGCAAGTGACAAATTTAAAAAAGCGATTGAGGAGATTGATAAGACAATTGATCATTTGCAAAAAACGAAAGAAGCATTACTATCTAGTGAAAATAATTTAAGATTAGCTAATAATAAGGCGGAAGAGTTAACAATAAAAAAATTAACGCATAATAATCCGACGATGAAAAAAATGTTTGAAGAAGTTGCAAAGCAAGAAGCAAATTATAAAAACTTACTAGATGATGAACAAGATTAATTAAGACTAAAAAATTAGAGATAATTGACAGTACTAATAAGATATGGTAAGTTGGAGTAGATGAAAGGATAATCATTTTGATTAGTAAGGGGTATGAAAAAATTTCTTAATAGTGAAACCAAAAAAATAACTAAAAAAGATTTAATTGTCGTTATGACAATTATGCTTTTGTATGCTGTTATATCATTTATTAATTTAGGTTCTTGGCAATCACCTAATACTTTTTTAAATTTAGAGGGAAATAAAGAATTAGTTATAGAATTTGCTAAAGCAGTAGATGTAGTTAAAATAAAATATTTTAATGGACGTTTAGATAGTGATTATAAAATACTAACTTCTAATGACAATGAAGTTTATGATTATGCGGGGGTGTTGGAAACAAAAGGAGCTTTTGCTTGGAATGAAGTTAGACTTTTAAAAAAAATTAAATATATAAAACTAATCCCCGTTGCTGATACTGATTTAGGAGAGATAGCTTTTTATAATAATAAGAAAGAAATTATTAAGACTAAAAAGATTATTTATAATGGAAAAAAAGTTCTTAAAATTACCGATGAAGAAGAGACTATTCCTAAACAAATTAGTCATCTTAACTCAACATATTTCGATGAAATTTATTTTGCAAGATCAGCCTATGAATATGCCAATAATTTACTGGTTTATGAGTGGACACATCCTCCACTTGGAAAGTTAATTCAAGCAATTCCAATTAAGTTGTTTAAAATGGCTCCTTTTTATTACCGGTTTATGGGAAATATAGCAGGTATTTTAATGGTAGGAGTAATGTATTTTTTTGGATTGTTGTTATTTAAGAAAAGAAAATATGCCATAATGAGTTCCTTATTAATGGCTTTAGATTGCTTTCATTTTGCTCATACGCGAATGGGAACAGTAGATTCTTTTTTAGTTTTGTTTATACTTTTATCTAGTTATTATATGGGTAAATATATAATAACAAAGGTTGAAAAAAGAAATTTATTATTATCAGGTATCTTTTTAGGGTGTAGTATAGCAGTTAAATGGATAGGTTGTTATTTGGCGGTAGCCTTAGCCTTTGTCTTTTTAATTCATGTTACCAAAAATAAATTATGGACAAAGAAATTATTTGGTAAATGTTGTGTTTATTTTGTAGTGATACCAGTAGTGATATATGTAGGAAGTTATTTAATATATCCAAAAGTTTCATGGTTGGATGGATTTGGAATTAAAGAATTACAAGAACAGACAATGAGAATGTATGAGTATCATGCGACGTTGAAAGACCAGCACTTCTTTTCTTCCATGTATTATACATGGCCACTATCTTATAAACCAGTATGGTATTATAGTCAAGATGCAGGGAGTAATTTACATGCAGGGATAACAGGAGTTGGCAATGTAGCAATCTGGTGGGTTGGAATAGTAGGGTTTATATATATGATTTATCATTTCTTAAAAACAAAAGATAAAAATAGTTTCTTTTTAATTACAATCATATTAGTAATGTTCGCCCCCAATATTTTAATTGATCGAGTAATGTTTTTATATCATTATTTTCCAGTATTACCTTTTGTGATGTTAGCAATAGTGTTGATGTTTAAAGATATAGTTGAAAAATATAAAAAGGATTATTTTATACTGATATATTTACTAGTAGTTTTAATGGTATTTATAGTATATTATCCGGCAATATCGGGGATGTTTATGAATAAAAATTATTTTGAATATATAAAAATTTTTAAAACTTGGTATTTTTAACTTTACAAAATAACAAAAATAGATTATACTATCTTCTCATCAAAGGAGAAGTATATTGTATGAAAAAAAATAGCGGTGAAGTTTTTGTACCTGATGTAAAGTTATTACAAAAAATTAAGTCAAAAACAATAGCTTATTCAACGTTGAAGTTACATTTTAATAAAGAAGAAAAGGAAAAAATTGAGAAATTGATGGAACTAGGTTATATTGATACTAATGATGATGTCCCTGAAGATAGACAAAAGTTAGCTCTAACTATTAAGGGAGAAGTTTATCTTTTTATTGATAATAATCAAAGTGATGTAGCATCTTTTAAAGAACAATTAAGCGCAGTTGGTTTTGATACGGATTTAGTAGAAACTTATTTAGAGTATATGTATTATCATAATCAGGATATTTCTTTAAATAGTGATTTAAGAGTTAATTCTTTTAAATTATGGGGATCAATTCAAGATATTGATATTGCAAAAAAAACAAAAGTGTATAATTAAGCGAAATAAAAAGATATTTTGTAGAAAGAAATATCTTTTTTTGTTATAATGATAAGGAAGGTGATAAGATGAAGGTAGTATGTGTAGGTCATTCTACGTTTGATACAACGTTAGCAATGAGTGAATATCCAAAAGAAAATGTTAAGTATCGAGTTGAAAAGCATATCGAATGTGGGGGAGGACCCGCTTCTAATGGGGCTTATTTGCTTGCTAAATGGGGTATGGATGTGACAATGTTGTCAGTAGTTGGTAAAGACTATTATGGCGATAAAATTATAGATGATTTTTTAAATATAGGAGCTAATATTAATTATATTGAACAAAAAGAAGATCATCAAACTTCAAGTAGTTATATTATTGCGAATAAGAGTAATGGTTCGAGAACGATTATTACAGCTAAAAGTAGTCCTATTAGACATTTAGACCAGGATGTTAGTACTTTAAAGGCTGATTTAATTTTAATTGATGGAGAACATCCAGAAACAGCTAAAGAAGTGTTACTTAATAATCCAGAGGCTATTAGTGTGTTGGATGCTGGTAGAGTTAATGATGATACTAAAGAATTAGGAAAATTAGTAACTTATTTAGTGTGTTCTAAAGATTTTGCAGAAGAAATTACAGAGATGAAAATAAGTGCAACGGATTTGGATTCTTTAATTACTTGTTATGAAAAATTACGAGAGTTTTTTCAAACGAATGTTGTTATTACGTTAGAAGCAGCTGGTAGTTTTACCAAAATAGATGGAAATTATGAGGTTATTCCAAGTACAAAGGTAACTGCTGTTGATTCTACAGGAGCAGGAGACATATTTCATGGAGCATTTACATATTTTATAGGTAATGGATACTCATTAAGAGATACTATTCATTATGCTTCTATTACAGGTGCTATTTCGGTTACAAGGATTGGATCAAGAAATTCTATTCCTACACTTAATGAGGTTTTAGAATATGATACTAACATCATATAGTCATGTACCTAGTTTAGATTTGCATGGTATGGATAGAGACTATGCAAAAATATTAATTAATGAATTTATAGAGGACAATTATAAATTACGTAACGAAGAAGTTTTAATAATCCATGGAAATGGCACGGGTGTTATAAAAAAAACGACACAAGAAGTTTTAAAAAAAAATAAGTTAGTTGAAGCCTTTAAAATTGATAATTTTAATGCTGGTACGACGATTGTTAAAATAAAGAAAAGGTTTGACAAATAAGTACTTTGGTGCTAGAATAAGCAGTAATGCAATTGCGGGAGGGGAGTTCGAGATGTATACAGAGGAGTATGAAAGTAAGGGTTTTCCATTTAGAGATTTTTTATTAAAGCTTATTTTAATAATAATTTTTGTTTTTTTATTGATATGGTTATTACCAAAATTTATTTCACCAACAGTTGTTAATAAGACGGAAAAGGTAGCTGGAGAATCAGTAGATTTAGCACCATTGACATCACAAATTTTTGCTGATAATTTGGAAAGAATGAAAGAGGCAGCAATATCATATTACACAGATGAAAGATTACCAAAAGAAGTTGGTGAATCTGATACAATGACACTTAGTGATATGATAGGAAAGAAAATTATTGTAGCCTTGATTGATAAGAATAATAAAGCTTGTGATGTTGAAAAAAGTTATGTAAGAATTACCAAAACAGAAGATGAATTTATTTTAAAAGTAAATTTAAAAGATAGTGAGAAAGAAGATTATATTTTAGTTCATTTAGGTTGCTATACTTATTGTGATTCATATATTTGTGAAAAACAAACATCTGATGTTTTTGTAAAAGCATCTAAACCAACACCAACAGTACCAGTTAAGACACCTACTGGTACACCAAGTAATCCAAGTAATCCTGGTAGTTCAGATAAGCCATCAAGTAAACCATCAGATGGGCCATCAGATGAACCATCAAGTGAACCATCAGATGAGCCAAATATTCCAGAACCTTCAGATAAACCACAACCATCTAAGACACCAGCACCTACTAAAGAACCAAACTATGTTTATGAATATCAAAGAAGAACAGGAGCAACATTTAGTAGTTGGACAAATTGGAGTAATTGGAATAAAACTAGTTGTAGTACAAAAGCTGTTAATTGTAATGATTCTGATATTAATTGTTTAAGAAAAGTACAACTTTATAATAGAAAAGAAAAAGTTGGAACTTATCAAAAGGAATATGTAAAAACAAGAAGTGAAGTAGTACAAACTGGTTCTTATACCCAAAAAACATGTTCTAAATTTAACTATATAATAGTAAATAATATTACATATGCGACAACGACATCAACAACTTATACAACAGTTAATACTATTACAAAGACAACATCTAGAACAGTTGGAGGTTGGAAATATAATGGTCGTGCAAGTTATAAAAATCCACCTACTGATACAGCATCAACACACTATGAATTTGTAGGAGCCGATTATAGTTATTGTAATGATACTTGTACAACATTGCCAAATTATTATTATGATTCATATTCATATACAGGCGGTTTATCAACGGTAAGCAGTACGACATCAACACCAGGATCAACTTCTAGTAGTTCATCTACTAGTACATATGAAGATGCTTCTGTATCAGCAACATGTGGTAGCTATGTATATAAAACAGTACCAATATATGCTTCAATAAATGTATCTGATATAGCTACAAGAACAGAACCATTATATGGAACTGTATGTTATATGAGTCAAAAGACAAGGAAATTAACAAGTAGTGGTAAAGTTCAGGTAAAATGGAGCAAATATAATGATAGAAGCTTACTTGATAATGGTTGGTATTATACTGGAGCCAAGAAATTAAAATAAGGGGGCTAAAAAATGAAAGGTAAAAAAATAGCTAATATTGTATTTTATGAATTTTATGGAGAAGATGGAGCAAGAAAACAAGCTTGTATTTTCTACAACGATGGAACAGTAAAAAATTGTATGTATGAAGAAGGAATTGATGCAACTTTAGAATTAGCTAGAGATAAAAAAATTACTTCTGCAGCGCAATTTGAAGGTATTTTAAATAAAGAGCTAGTTCATGTTATGTCAGGTTATGATTTTGAAAAAGACTTTCAAAAATTTGTAGTTAAAGAAATCGAACCAGTTGCTGAAGTAGAAGATAATAAAAATTACATGACAGAAGTTAGTGATGAATCATTAGCTGATAAGATTATTCGTGAAACAGAAGAAGATTTAGCTCGTCAACAAGAAGATAATGTTGATGCTTTTGATGGAGATACTAAGGATATTTCTTCTGAGGCAGAGGTTGTAAAAAATAAGGTAAATGATTCTACTTCTAGTAGTGATTATGATAATGATGATGACTATGACTATGAAGATGATTTAGGTGAAGATGATGAACTAGATGATATTGATGATGACTATTATGATAAGAATGGAAATATTCTTTTTGATGATGAGTTAGGCTTTAAAAGAAAAAAAGATAAAAAAGAAAGTTTAATTGAAAAATTTAAGAAACAAATTGCTAAAGTTAGAAATTTATTTACAGGTAAACGTAAAAAAGTGGATATGGAAAAAGAAGCTACCAAAACTAATGAAAAGAAAGTTGAAAAAGCTTCCATTAAAGCACAAATAGAAAAGGATGCTTCTGTTAAAGAAAATAGTAGTGAAAATGTTAATAGTAAGGATAACAAGAAAGAAGTTAAAGAAGAAGTTAAAGCCAATATTAAAGAAGTTTCTGCTGATAAAAAAGATAATAAAAAACAAGGTTTCTTTAGTAGACATTTTGGTAAGATTGGTAAATTCTTTAAGAAACAAAGAGTTAGATTTACAGCATTAATGTTAGCTGTTTTCCTTGGTGGAGCTGGAGTAGGTAATGCTATGGCTAGTGAAAATCATGACAGTAGAAGTGGTTTGTTTAATGGCTTTATTGAACGTTTAAATCCAAGTACTAAAGATGATAAAGACACTAAGGATAATAAAGATAATGCCGAAGAAACAATTGCTTTAAGTGAACAAGCTGATACTAATGAATTAAATAATGATTTGTATGATGGTTATACTTTTGAACAGTTACAAGCAGTTAATGTAGAAGAAACTCAACAAAAGGCTATGCAAAGTATACATGATATGCTTGTAAAATTTAATATTACTTTTGCTAATCAACATTTAGAAGCAGGTAAAGATATTAAAGCAGCTTTGACATTTGAAGAAATGGTAGCATTACAACAAGCTTATAATGATTATAGTGATCAGGAGATTGATGCTATATTTAATGGTATGAAAATTAATGCTCATGATTTGAGTGATGCTTATAAGAATGCAACATTACAATTAATGGGAGCTCATGTTATTGAAACAAGAGATAAAGCTGTTGATATGTCTGGTATTTTAAATACTGAAGAAGGTAAAGCTTTCTATAATAAATATCATGAAATGTTCTTACAAATGAAGGAAGCTTCAGGACAAGATCAAATAGATAAGGTTAATGCTTTTTATAGAGAAATTCATAAAGATTTTCCAATTAGTGATGATATTAGAGAAGTTGGTATTTCTCATAGTGATGGTCGTGATATGATTGAATCATATAAATTATCTATTACACCAATGGTAGCTGCTAGTGAGATGATGTATCAAAATTTAAGTATTGATCATACATTATCTGACAAAGCAATTGCTTATTTCAATGATTTAGGTTTCTGTAATTATGCTGATGAGAAATTTGAAAATATAGGAATTGTTACAACATTAAATGAAGAGGATAATACATATCCATTATATCGTCAATATGAAGAAGCTATTGTTAAAGAGTTAAAGGATCAAAATAGTTATGTAATTGATGATGCTCATCGTGATTTAAGTCAATTAGATGCCTTTAAAGATGCAGTTAATAATCATGGCCATATGGGATTAAATGGTTATAGTGGTGAGACTAGTCAAAGTACTGAAACTTATACAACTGTTGAATCTCATACTGAAACTTCAACTTCTACTCGTCAAGAAACAAAGACTACGACAACTAGTGATAGAGATGAGGCTGTTTCTAAAACTAGTGAAGAAGAAGTAAAAGCAGCTGAAGATAAAGTTAGAGAACAAGATGAGAAAGACAATGAAGAAGCTAGAAAGAAAGCTGAACAAGAAGCTGAAGCAGAACGTCAAAAATTACAAGAACAAGCAGATGAGGATACTAAGAAGAAGGAAGAAGAAGTTAAAAAAGATGATGAAGATTTACAACAAGATATAGATGATGCTAATAAGCAAATTGATCAAAATAATGCTGATGATGATAAGACAAATGATAAACCAGTTAATGAAAGTGACTTTGGTGATCATAATGTTGATTTTGATGATGAACATTCTGATGATAATGGTAATTTAGATGATTCAGTTAAAGATTTAACAACTGATCCTACAAATGATCAAACAGATGAGCCTTTACCAGATCCAAATCAAACTGGTGTTGAGTTTGAACAAACATATCCTGAATCACCTGCAGAAGTTGAATATCCTAATACTCCAGATCCTGTTCCAACAGATCCAGAACCATCATATTCAGAGCCAATAGAAAATGAAACACCACAGAATGTTATAGAATATGAAGAACCAGTTGAGGAAACACCACAGGCTTGTGGATTAGAATTAACTGAAGAAGAGTATATTGATTATATAATTGAAAAAATGGCTAGTGAAGTTGAAACTTATGAGGAAGGATTACAATATACTTATAAAAGATAATATAGAAAAGGTCTAATAAGATCTTTTTTATTTGACTTTTTATCGAACTTATGTTATAATATGGACACATTGAGAGTATAACATAGATGTGTGAGATACAAAATGATTGATTTTAAACCAGTTTTGTGATATAATATGTGTTACTTTGATGGTAATTAGGGTTTTATAAGCTTAGGGGGTTGATTACTATGAAAAATGCTTATATATTCGAATATTTGGATGAAAATGATTTTAGAAAGAAAGAAAGATCAGTAAGAAAGTACAATATGTTGGCTTATAAGAAATTAACATTTTCTTATTATCCTGAGTTACGTAAGGGTAATTTCTTGGGTAAAGAAGTTAATAAAAATGAAAAAGATAAGACAATTAGTTATGAGTTAAAATTACCAACTGATGAATTATTTGCTAAAGTACATGGAGAAATAACACTTCATTATACGGTATATACTGAAAAGGCTATTATTTTATTAACTAATATAACGCCAGAAGGTATTTTAGATGAAGGACATAGAGCAGAACTTGCTACTTATAAAGGTGTAATGATTTCTAAAACAAATCCAGAAAAAGACATGTTTAAAATTAATTTATTAAATATGTTAGATAAATAATAAAAAATTTGGTTAAACTACTTGCATGAACCTAAAAAGTATGCTATTATTAAATAGCACGGACCCTTAGCTCAGTTGGTTAGAGCATCCGGCTCATAACCGGGCGGTCACTGGTTCGAGTCCAGTAGGGTCCACCATTTTTTATGCGAGTATGGCGGAATTGGCAGACGCGCTAGACTTAGGATCTAGTGTCTTAGACGTGCAGGTTCAACTCCTGTTACTCGCACCATATTGATATGAAGCTCGGACTTTTTAGTTCGAGTTTTAATATGCTTAAATTTATGTTAAAATGGTTTTAGTAATAAGGAAAAATAATTAATTAAAACAGAAATACCAATATCTTATATTATAATAAAGTATGAAAGAAGTGATAATATGGCAATACGAGTTCGAGTTTTAAATACTTCTAGTCATTTAAAGAATACGCCTAAAAAACTGCAAAAAGAACCTGCTGTTTTGACACCTGCTTATGTAAAAAGGCTAAATGATCAAATAGCGTATAATATTGTTAAAAATCAAACAAATTCTCAACCTGATGTTTTCACTTTAAAAAAAACTATTATGCGTTAGTTGATGTGTTCTCTTTATAATAAGTTTATTTAATTTATATTATTATTGTTAGATTGATAAATTTGATATTTAAAAAATATGTGTTCATTAACAAATTATAATAGGAGAAAAATATCTATGAAAATTGAAAATAAATTGGAGAGTATTAAAGTAATTAATGATTTAAGATTGAATAAATTTCCAGAGCAACTATTTAAAGGTGGCGAGGAGGAAGCAGTTAGAAATTTTTTAGAACAATATCCAGCTCAATATTATGCTATTAGGGATAAAGAGAGGGCTAATGGAATATTTAAATTAAAGGTTGATGCTAATAAAGTTTTGGAAGAAATAAAAGATTATAATTTATTTACTATAAATGTGAGTTCAATAAATTATGTAGATAATCAATTATTAGTTGGAGAAATAGAATTTTTAAGTAATAACGAAGTTTATGCAATATTAACTACTAATTCGCAAGCATCAGTTAGAGATGCCATAAAATGTCCTGAGTTTAATATTAAAACAGATATTTTTAATGATACTTTATTAAATAAAATTCCTCATTTTAATTTTATTTATAGCTATATAATGTCTCATAATTTAAAAGATGTAATTGTTGAGTTTGCATTATTTAATAAAGAAGTAGGCATTAAAAAAGAAAAAATTATTATTTATGAATTACGGACACATTATTAAAAAGTTGGTGAAGCTGCAGTAAAAAATTTCAAGATATGGATATTACAGAGAAGAAGAAAAAGAAGTACAAAAATTATCTCCAGGAGATATTGTTGTAATAAAACCAAATGTAAAACATTGGCATGGAGCAAGAAAAGATTCATGGTTTAGTCATATTGCAGTAGAGGTACCAGGTGAAGAAACGGAAAATGTTTGGCTAGAACCTGTAATTGATGAAGAATACAATAAATTAGATAATTAGAAAATTTATAAAGCAAACCAGTTGTAAGGGTTGTTTTTTAATGTCTAATAATTATTTTAAATAATAAAAAAGTCATTGCCAAACAAATGTTCAAGCTATATAATAATGTTATCAAGGAGGTTAAATATGCAAGAAAGTAATATTATTTTATATGAAACAGAAGATGGAAAAATAAATATAGATGTAATTTTAAGAGATGAAACAATATGGCTTACTCAAAAAAGCATGGCTGAATTATTTGATGTAAATATTCCCGCAATTTCTAAACATTTAAACAATATATATGAAGAGAAAGAATTACAAAAAAATTCAACTATTTCCAAAATGGAAATAGTTCAAAAAGAAGGTAATCGCGATGTTAAAAGAAATGTAGAATTCTATAATTTAGACGCTATAATCGCCGTAGGTTATCGAGTAAACTCTAAAAAAGCAACACAATTTAGAATATGGGCTACTAATGTTTTAAAAGATTACATTATTAAAGGCTTTAAAATAGATACAGAAAGAATGAAAAATGGACCAAAGTTTGGTAAAGACTATTATGAAGAGCTACTTGAAACTATTAAAGAAATTCGCTTAAGTGAACGAAGACTTTATCAAAAAATTACCGATTTATTTGAGAGTACA
>CANQSQ010000019.1 GCA_947626565.1 uncultured Bacilli bacterium | reverse complement strand
ATTTATAAATTTCGTGTCTTTTTGTAGTGTTTATAATATCATAAAAATTTATTCTTGACAATTCTTAGAATGTCATACTTTTTTCTATTTAACTATTGTCTTCTTAATATAATTTACATCTTCTATAGCTTTATCCATATTAAAAGTACCATTACCAACAGGATAATAAACAGCATAGCAAGTAAAACCTTTTTTCTGAAAAAGTTGTTTTCTAACTGTTGAAACTGTAATTTTCTCTTCCAATACAACTGAAGATATCTGATTACCAAATAAAATAATTATCTTAGGTTTTACTATCTTCATTTCTTGCCAAAAAAGATTTACATATTTTTCATAAACTTCATCTTTTAAACTTCTAGCATCTACTTGTGAACATTTAGCTAAATTAGTAATATAAAATTTATTTTTCTTTACCTGTTCATATACTTCTTCCGCAAAATCTTCTGTCCATTCTTTACCCTTTTTATTTTTAATAATTTGTGCTAAATTGGCATCAATCATACCTATCTGGTAAAAAAAAGACCAAATATTTTTAGTACCAATCCACGGAGCTTTTAAACCATGCCAATCCTTACTAGCTGCAATATTTCTAGCTGTAGGATTCATAAACACTAAACATATATCTGGCTGTTCTACACAACCACCAAACGTAATAGCATCAAGTCCCTTGTCTCCATACTTATTTTGCATCTTTTGATATTTTTCACTTAATTCATCCATACACTATACCTATTTTTTACATTCCATGGGATTAACATGTATAACAGCTAAATATATTTCTGCAATTTCTGCTACTATTTCCTTTTCAATCCTATCAGCAATATCATGACTCTCAAAAGTGCTTAATTCTCCATCTACGAAGATTGTAATAGATATTTGATATTGATATCCAACCGGTGTAGCATTAAAATGATTCGTTTTTAATATTTCCTTATGTCTTCTTATAATTCTATATACCTTATCCTTAGTTGCTTTATCAATGGACTTATCCATTAAAACATCATAACTTTCCTTCAATATTTTACAACCACTAATAAATATCCAAGTACTAATTACCATACCTATTATTCCATCAACAAAATAAACATTTATTAAACTACATAAACAAGCTATTAAGTTTCCTAAAGTAATTAGACAATCATTCCTATGATCCTTACTATTTGCCTCTAATAAAAGATTTCTATATTTTTTAGCTAACCTATCAGTATATATAAATAAAATCCATTTAACAATAATTGTTACTATACAAACAATTACTAACCAATAAGAAAAGACAAACTTACTCTTATCAATAAGAGCTATCAAGGAATTACCAAATACTTTACATGATAACATAATCATTACTAAACTTATAAATAATGAATAAATATATTCAGCTTTCCCATGTCCTAAATCATGATCATCATCTCTAGGTTTAGAAGCTATCCTATTTCCAACAAAGGTCATTATTGATGAAAAAATATCACTAGCACTATTAAAAGCATCTGCAATCATCGCCTGACTATGACTAATTAATCCTACAATTGTTTTAATTATTAATAAAAATAAATTCCCTACAATTCCCCAAATGCTAGCCTTTTTAATTTGTTTAAACTTATCCATTTTCTTCCCCCATCTAATATTAATATAAAAGGTTAATAACAAAATTATAAAACAATCATTTATATGTGTAAAGTTTTTTTTAAAAGATTATTTTACACTTAAAATTAACTCTATTTCCTTAAAAAACAACAAATTAGCAATATTTAGCAATATTTATTTGACATTTATAATATTTTATGCTATAATTAGTACACATTTTATAAATGGGGGTAAAAATTATGAAAAATATAAAATGTAATTTATATAAAAGTGCTTTACTATTAGGTGTTGGTTTCGTTTTATTTACAGGTTGTGGTAAAAGTCAAGAAGAAAAAGAAGTACCATTTAAGACTGTTGTAACTGAAAATGCAGATAGAACTTGTCTAGATGAATTTCTTGAAGATTGTACTATTACAATTGATAACGAAGATAAAAGTGAATTAGTTAAATTACAAAATACTAAAGATGAAGTAACAATTTTAGAAGCAATAGATTTATTTGAACAATTCTTAGAAGATTATGATGCTATTCCTAATATAGATTTAAATTCTGCTAGAAAAAGACAAGAAGAATCTGAAATTAAATATGTTGTTCAAGCTGGCGATTCATTATTAAAAATTCAAAAGAAATTTGATGTTCCAGTTGATAAAATAAAAGCCGCTAATAAGTTAGAATCTGATACTATTTATCCCGAACAAGAACTTATTATTCCTAACAATATAATAAAAAATATTGATATTTCTACATTATTAAAAGAATATAATGATGAAAACACTCCTACTGAAAGAAAAATCGAATTAGCTAACCAATTACTAGACTACAAAGAAGATTGTGAAACTTGGTTAATGAATAATGGTGATAAACTTGTTGAGAAAATCTTATTAAATGTTATCAAATGTGATGTTGCCGATGCATTTAACTTAAGTGAAAAATCAATTGATAATATTACCGTTTCTCCAGAAATTTCTGGTGGTTATGTCGAAGTTAAAAATTATAAAATTAAAGACGATGTTCTTATATCTACAAATGTAGCATTAAGAGGTAAACTAGAAAAAATGCTAGAAAAATTATACGAAATGCAAAGTGATGATTATGATTATGAACATACTACACTTAATGAAAAAGAAAAATATTGGAAATCATCATTATCTTTAGTTAAAGATGTAATTGATAATTATAGTTCTACTTATCATAATGGTTTCTTTTCAGGAGAATATGTAAAATCTACAGCAAATAGTAAAAAATAATAAACTTTATATAAAACAAAAATCAGTCCGTTAAGACTGATTTTTTTATTCTGTTCTAAGAGCTTCAACTGGATCTTTCTTAGAAGCAATTTTAGCGGGAATAAAACCTGCTACTACCGTAAGTAATACACTAATAATAATCAAAGCAATAGCCCCTACAACTGGTAACTTAGAAATATTACTAATGTTAACCATCTTTTTAATTACCATATTTATTGGTACATTTAAAATAATTGTCACTAAAATTCCCATTACTCCTGCTACTAAACCTTCAATTAATGTTTCTGCATTAAATACTCTTGAAATATCTTTCTTACTTGCTCCTATTGCTCGTAAAATTCCAATTTCTTTTGTTCTTTCAATAACAGATATATAAGTAATTATCGCAATCATTATTGATGATACAATTAAACTTATTGAAACAAAAGCAATCAACACACTACTTATAACATTAACAATTGTTGAAACAGAACTCATCATAACACCAACTATATCTGTATAATTAATCTGTTCATTTTCATCTTTACCTTCATTGTATTTATCAATTATCTTAGTAATTTCTTCTTTAGCATCAAAATCCTTTGGATAAATAGATATCTGATCAGGATCATCTAATTGAGCAACTCCTAACTTAACTAGATTTTCTTTATAACTAGAAGTCATATTTTCTGAATATGTTTTCATATACTCCGCAAGTTCTTCTTGCGATAAACTTTGAAAATATCTAAGTTCATCATCAGATAAATTACTAATATCAAAATCTTCATTAACAGAAAATTCTCTTCCTGTAAATACATTAATATTTTCATTAGCTAATTGTTCTTTAACAATTTCTGTATCATTAATTTTATTAACTAAATATTCCATTAATTCATGAGTATACCCCACCATACCTGGAGAATTACCACCAGTAACAGCCTCTTCATTTGGCTTAATAATACCAACTATTTTTAGCTCTAAAGCATTTTCTAGTACTCCACGCATGTAGTCATCATCATCTTTTTTATCTACCCAAATATTACCATTTTTTTCATAATAATCGGTATTCAATACTAATTTAAACTTAGTATTTAAAAGCTCATCCATCGTATAAGAAGTCTCATCAAACTTAACTTCTTTACCTGTTGTCATATTTACAAATTGTTCTTTTAAATAATCTTGGTCTAAAATACCTAAACTATATAAAGTATAATCGGATACTTGATTATTCTTATTTACTTGTAAAACTACTTCATCATATTTTTCAGGCCAATGACCTTTTACTAAATCATACTGTTGTTTATTTAATTGATCATTTTCAATCATTTCATAAAATACATCATAATTAGACATATAAGTACTATAAATACTTGATAATCCTGAAGTTCCCATACCTAAAGCATCAAATACCGTTGTAGGATTTACTTGAACAATTTTATCTAAATCATTTTTATAAATATTCATTTGTACATTATAAGAATATCTTATATCTGAAGTATAATCTTTTATTTTGGTTTTATTACTATCTATATATTTAGCAAATTTCTTCAAATCATTTCTTTGAACTTCTTGAGTCATTGTTTCAAACATATCACCCATTATATTAATGGCATGGATTTTATTATCATTATATTCTTTATCTTCTTGACTACCAGCTAAATTTTGAATCATTGAAGACATATCAACAGACTCTTTTTGAATAACTAATGGATACGAACTAAGTGTTTCTTCTTCTGTTTTATCAATATAAGACTGAATTCCATGTGATAAAGACAAAATTAAAGCAATTCCAATTATACCTATAGACCCAGCAAAGGCTGTTAAAATAGTTCTTCCCTTTTTTGTAAGTAAATTATTTAAACTTAATGAAAAAGCTGTTTTAAAGGACATATTATTTTTCTTAGTCTTCTTCTTTTCCTTCTTTTTCTCATCTTTTCCATCAAATTTATTATTATCATTAATTACTTTACCATCACGCAATTCAATTATTCTTGTTGAATATTCATGAGCTAAATCAGCATTATGAGTAACCATAATAACCAATCGATCTTTCGCAACCTCTTTAAGTAAATTCATAATTTGCGTACTAGTTTTTGAATCAAGAGCCCCTGTTGGCTCATCAGCTAATAAAATATCTGGATTATTTATTAAGGCTCTAGCTATCGCAACTCTCTGCATTTGTCCACCTGATAATTGATTAGGTCGCTTATTCATATGTTCTTCCAAACCAACTTCTTTTAAAGCCTTAATAGCTCTTTTACGACGTTCAGCTTTTGATACACCTGCCAAGGTAAGAGCTAATTCAACATTTGCTAAAATAGATTGATGACTAATTAAATTATAACTTTGAAAAACAAAACCAATTCTATGATTACGATATGTATCCCAATTATTATCATTATATTCTTTAGTACTAATTCCATTTATAATTAAATCACCTGTTGTATAATCATCTAATCCACCAATAATATTTAATAAAGTGGTCTTACCACTACCAGATGGTCCTAATATGGAAACAAATTCGCATTCTCGGAAATTGATATTAACATCATTCAAAGCTTTTTGCTTAAAGTTGTCAGTTTCATAAACTTTAGAAATTTTTTTTAACTCTAACATAAAAAATCCCTTTCATCTTAATATTTACTAACATTAACTAATATTTTATCATTTATTTTTTTCTCTTTCAACATTATATCTTATAATTTCACAATTAAAGTGAAACATTACATTATGCAATTTTTAAAAATAAAATCATCTATTAAATATTAACTTCATTTTCATTAGAAAAATATTATCAGTGACATTTTACTTAATTAAATACTAATTAGTATTGAATAGCTTTATCACCAAGTAACTTATTAACAAATTGTTCTAATTCGCAATAATTTAATTGCAAAAATTCTATATTCTTAAAATTACTACAAGTAGTTATAATCACATTATCACTGAAAAAACTATTAAAGTAACATCCATATCTTTTAAAACACAAAGATTTACTACTAAAATCAAATTTTTTATAATCATAATTTAACCCTAGTGTTAAGTATTTTCCATAGGCCTCTTTGCGAGTAAATATTAATATAACATTTTCATCAAACTCTTTTTCATGAAGAATATCTAGATTCTCATCATCTTTTATTTCTACATCTACCCCAATTAATTCATCACTAATTGATGAAACTACATAATTATCCGTATAACTATTACTAAAATAGATATTCTTACCAGAAATATGATATTTCTTACCATCATAATTACGCATAATATCTTTAATATTTAAATTGTATTTATCTAATAAAAACATTAATAAGATTAAAGCAACTTTATGATTTAACTTTTCTTGAATATCATAAGGTACATATTGATTTACCACATAAGATATTTTATCCTGACATGTAATGCTATTAAATTCATTAAAAACTATTACTGCATTCATCAATTATTTCCATTACTAATTTTATATAATCACTTAATAATCTTTGGGCTTTTTCTTTAGTATATGCTGATTGCTTACAAGTTAAGTAAAACCTATATTTATTTGTCAACGCATCTACATATAAAGATAAATCAATATCATCTTGATCTTTATCTATCTCATATTCAAAACCATATATTTCTTCATCATAGTAATTACAAAATACAATCATTGTACTTATTTCATTCATCAGTAGTCTATTATTTATTTTAGTACGATAAAAATCCATTTTATCATATGCCATATTCTGCAAATTATTCTTATTAACATCATTAAGCTCTCTAAAATAATTATTATTAATTTTAATTCTTTGAGGTATAATATTAATCATAGTACCAACCATATTGGAAATATTATCTATTGCTATATCTCTACCCGATATAACTTTAGTAAATAAAACATCTTTTCTACCCCTCTTATCTTCTTTAGAATTAAGATAAGCAAAGGCTAATTCAAACAATGAATTTTCAGTTAAATTATTTTTTCTACAAAATTTTCTTATTTTTAAAGTATCCTCTTCCCTAATAAAATCGATAATATCATAATATTCGTGAGTATTTTTATGCTCATCATGAGCAATTGTCAAAATAGCATTTTCACTATCTTTAAAATAATCTTCCCAATAATTACAGGCATCTTCATAATTTCTATTGGTAATTATATTGTTATATTTCGTAATAGATGGAACCTTTAATTTTTTTACAACACTAATTAATTCTTTTCTTGAAATTCCATGTAACAATTGCATATAATATCTACTAAATGTTTTTAATATGTTGTCCATACTCCAGCCATCAACTATCATATGAGACACACTTATTAGTAATTTATTAACATTATCGGGAAGTTTAAAAACAACAAGTCTTATTAAACTTCCATGTTCAAAATCAAATCCTGCCACAACATCTTTCTTCATATAAGCATATACTTGTTCCATATTATCTAGCTCTACCTCAATTATTTCAATATTGCTTTTTGTAAAAGTAACTTGATAAACCTCATCATTAAATTCTATAAAATTTGAGGTAAGTGAATCATATTCTATTGGCAATAAATTAATAGCATCTACCAAAATTCGATAATCATATTGATAATTGATTTTATATAGATACTGCAAGAAATTATCTCCTACTATTCCTTGTTTATATGCTTTATACATATACATTTGGGTCGGCGTAAGTTTTGAATAATTTTTTATTTTGCGATGTACTAATTTTTCTAAATCTTTTTTTAAATTGATATCATCGAAAATTTCATTTTTATCAATAGCCTCTTTACTATTAATAAGAATTTCTAATTCTATAATATTTTTTGTAGAAAGTATATCGCCAACTGTTACTTTATATCCTTGTTTTCTAAGAAGAGATGATATTCTTATCGCATTTATAGAATTACCACCACATTCTATAAAATTTAAATTTACACCATACTTTTCTATTTTTAGTATACTTCCAAATATGTCTGAAGCAATCTTTTGAAATTTAGATATTGGCTCTATATAACTTTCATTATAAATAGATTTTAAATAGTAATTATGTAACTTTTGATAATCAATTTTACCATTAATTGTTAATGGCATACTATCTAAATAAATTATTTTACTAGGAATCATGTAATCTGGTAAAAATTTTTGCATATTTTTTATGAGCACATCTTGGTCTATGTCTGAAACAATATAACCTATTAACATTTTATCACCAAGTTGATTTTCTTCAACACCTATAGCAGATTGTCCATAATTACTCATTACCGATTCAATTTCACCAGTATCAACTCTAAAAGCTCTAATTTTTAATTGGTTATCTTTTCTACCGACACATATTATATTTCCATCTTCCAATTTTTTTGCTAAATCACCAGTTCTGTATAATTTTCCTTTGCCAAATGGATTATCGATAAATTTTTGATTAGTTAGTTCTTCATTATTCAAATAACCTACTGACAAACCAATACCTGATAAACATAGCTCTCCCACTTCACCAACTTTACATTCTTTTAAGTCATTCACAATGTAAGCATTCATATTATGAATTGGCTTTCCTATTGGAATAATAGCTGGAATTTCTTCTCCTAATTCATAACTAAGAGCATTAACACAAGCCTCTGTTGGTCCATATGTATTAAAAACTCTGCAATGTTTTTTCCAATTTTGAACAACTTCTTTTTCTACCGCAGCTCCACCAGATTCTACAACTCTCATCGTTGTAAGTTTGACAGGATTTAATTCCCTTAAATAAGCTGGAGTAAAAGCAGCCACTGTTACTTTATTCTCTACAATGTAATTTTCAGCTTGTTCAATATCATCTACTAAATTTTGTGGCAAAATACATAAAGTTCCACCTACTGTTAGAATCGTAAAGATATCCCAAACTGATTGATCAAAAGCAATAGAAGCAAATTGCAATAATACATCATCTTGTACTATTCCATATATATCGTAATAAGATTCAGCCAAATTTACAATACTCTTGTCCTTAATCAACACACCTTTTGGTTTACCCGTAGTACCACTAGTATAAATACAATAATCTATATTTTCAGAATCCCCATGATAAGTATATTTTTTATCTACTTTTTTATAATTTTCTAAATCAAATATAATTACATTATCTATATTAATATGAGTATGATAGGTAAAAACAACTGTGGGCCTACAATCACTAATCATATATTTAATTCTATCTTCCGGATATCGTATATCTATAGGTACATAAGTAGTTCCCAATTTTAGTGAAGCAAAAATTGCCCCTATCATTTCTATACTTTTTTCAGTATATAAAACAACAAAATCTCCCTTTTTAACACCTTTATTTATTAAAGCATCAGCAATATTATTACTTAATTCATCTAATTCTTTATAGGTTATCTTTTTATCACCGCATACAACAGCCCATTTATCATGAAATCGATTTACATTTTTATAAAACAAATCTAATACCGAATTTTTCATCTACTAAACTCCCTTACTCCATTACTATTTCCTCATATTTTACATAAGTATTTAAAATTGCTATAAATTTTTCTGCATCTAATTCTTCAGCAAAAATAACTCCTTTTTTAGCCTGTTCTAAACATTTAATTCCAACAACACATGGCAATGCCACATCAATCTTTAGAGTACCAAATTTTTCTATAATCTCTTTTCTATTAGCATATAATGGCTTCAATAACACTTTATAGACCTTTTTTTGATTATTTTTAACACCAAATATTTCCAATATAGAATAGTATTCATCCTTGCTATTTACATCATCAATATTAACTTTTTTACTATCTAATTCTTTTATCAATTCAAAAAGAAAATCTAAAGTATTAATTTTATAATTATTAATTTCTATAGATTTATCCCTGTTAAAACCAAAAGCATATAAAGTAGCTGCATATTTATCAATTTCATATTTAAATTCACAATTTTGTAGATTTTTTATTGTCCGAGGTAACGAATATGCTTCTTCGTGCGAATGCAAAGCAATATTATGCATTCCATAATCATGATAATTTACAGATTCTATTTCACTAAATGGACTCATCTTTATAAATTTTTTATTTCTGTATATATAAGGTGGTGTAATAAAATCAATGTAAGCTTGTTTTAAACTCCAACCAGGATTCCATATTTTTAACGGATCATATTCACTATTACTATAAATGCCATGAATAATTATACTATCTACTTTGTCAAGTTTATCACAATATTTTTTAACAAAAACATTAACTAATCCAGGACTATCTCCACAACCAAGTAAAGCAGTTAGTCCCTTATCTTTAAACTCTTTATCTAAATATAATTCTTCACCATGTAAGATGTTTTCCCAAAAAGGAACATCATATGCTGTATTAATATAATTGATTCCAACTTTTAGAGCTGCTTTCATAACATTCGGACAATATTGAGGCAAAAGCATATCAATACAAACATCACTATTACTCAAAAATGCAACTAAATCTTCCAAGTCATTTGCATCCACCAATTTTATGTGTAACTTATTACTATGAATATTTTTTTTACATAAATTTAAACGATTCTGATCTATATCACCTAAATATATTTCAGTTATTTCATTATCACGTGACAATATTGTCGCACATCCTTCTCCTTGTAACCCTGCACCAATGATTGCTACTTTCATTATCAACACTTCCATCTACTATATTTTGCTTTAATTATTAGCATCTTTATAACTTTAATTTATTTGCTTAAGAGTAAGGAACAAACAAAAACTTCTCAATTTAATTTTAATATATTATCATTTTAATGTCTATATTTTACTTAATATCTTAAATTAATGATTACTACTTATCATAATAACAAAAAGCCCCCAAAAAAAGGAGGGGGTAAATAATTTCGTTAATAAACTTATATTAATATTTTTTTAAATTTCAACTAATTCATATTCTCTTGTTCCAATTCCTAAATCACTAGCTGCTTCAATTGTATGAATTCCTTGACGAGAATTAATTCTTTCTAATAAATGTTCTTTGCCAGGATCATCTGAATTAACTACTAAATCAATACAAGCTTGATCTATAGCAACAGGATCTGTTGAAGCTAAAATACCAATATCTTTCATACAAGGATCTTCTGCTACATTACAACAGTCACAATCAACTGACATATTACACATTACATTTATATATAAAATATTGTCCTTAAAGTAATTGGTAACTGAACTTGCGGCATCAGCCATTGATTCTAAAAATTCTTCTTGTTTTTGATTAAACATATCTTCATAACTTCCATCATGTCCACAACAATGAATATATCTTTTACCATGACCTGATGCTACCCCTATAGATAATTGTTTTAAAGCACCACCATAGCCACCCATAGGATGTCCTTTAAAATGAGATAATACTAACATAGAATCATAGTTTTGAATATTTTTACCTACATAATTTTTCTTAATAACTTTTCCCTCAGGAATATCTAAAGTAATTTCTCCTTCAGCATCCATAATATCTACATCAAAATACTTACTCCACTCATGACTTTCCATCAACTTTTTATGTTTTTCTGTCGTATTTCTGGCTCCTTCATAAGCTGTATTACATTCAACAACTACTCCCTTAACATAATCAATCATTGGCTTCATAAATAGAGGTTTCAAATAATTTTGATTCCCTTCTTCACCAGAATGTACTTTTACCGCTACTTTACCAGGCAAATCTTTATTTAATTTCTTATATAATTCAACTACTGCCTCCGGTGTTAACTCCTTTGTAAAATAAACTTTTGCTTTATCCATCAATTTCATCTCCTTAACAAAATTATATCAAACTATTGAAAAAAAGTCACTTCAATATTATCATCACTAACAACTTCCTTTAATCCTTCTACCTCAGTTACTTTACCCACTCTAGTATATGTATAATTTGTCTTAAAACTCTTATAAAATAATACTAAACAATTACTTCCATAAAGCATTATATCTCCCGCCTCAACTTGTCCAATTTTTTCTTCCTTTACCTCAAAATCTTTATCGAAATAATAATATTTTTCATTGCCATTCAACTCATTCATCATAATAGTTAATGGTAATTTTTCTATTAAATATTTTCCTACTTCATTATTATCTAATTCTATTTCAAAAGTAATATTATTTATCCGCATTTGTATTTTATTATTAGCCATTTTATATCCCTGCTCTCCTTCTTTTTCCTTAATAATATTATTCTTTACTTTAAATCCCGTATATACACTAATTATTATCAGTATTAGTATTATTACCATACTTATAATTATAAATATTTTTTTTCTCATATTAATGCCTTTCTTTTATCACATCATCATCTTCAAGATGTCCTACTAACAAACTTGAATTTATATCATGCTTTCTAATATTACTCTGAACTTTCTTTTCATCATAATTAGCATAACAATATTTGCAAAAGTGACTACATGAATTATAATTACCAATATCAACTAATTCTACACAGCCACACTTTCTACTTTTCCACGTCTTAAAAGTCTTATTTGTTAATCTAAACGCTTCTGCATGAGATAAACATTCTCCTTTTATAAATCCATACTCTACTAAATCATTTTCAGAACAACATGTTTGAACACTCATATTATGCTCCTTCGCTATATTGCTAAAAGATAACCCAATCTCTTCATACTCATCCGTTGTTACCTTATGATAATTTAATGTCCTTTGATTTTGTTTTACATTTTTATACTCACTCATAAATGAAACAATTATTCTCTCAACATATCCATCTAATAAACTACATAATCTTTCAAAAGCCTTTTTATGATATAAAACAGTATATTTTGAACTAAAAAAGATGGGATCATATCTCACAACAATATTTTCTTTACCTAAAATTCTACTAATTTCTTTTATTCCCTCAATTATTTTTGCCTTACTCTTAACATTAGGCTCTATATCTTCTTTATAAGCAGTCAAAGTAACATGAAATAAAATTGGTTTATCTATTTCTTTTAAATGCTTTATAATTGGTAAGGGATTTTTAGTACAAAATAGGATTAAATCAACATTGTCAAAATTAATTCTACTTACTAATTTAGGATTAAAAGGATTTCTCACATCAACAAATCCCTCTTTATATCTTTTCATAAACCATTCACTATAAAAAGCTACTATATCCGTTCGTCCACTTACAAATAAAACCATCTTTTACCTCTATTTCATTTATTATTATAACCTATTTTTCTAAAATCATAAAAAAAATAGGAATCTTTTTCATTCCTACTTATTCATACTATACTCAACTATATTCTGAAGTGACCCGTATCTACCATCTAATTCTTTCTTATACATAGCTAAATTTCTTTGTAAATCTGCTCTTACCGTCATAGCATCTTCAAAATCCTTACCATAATCTTTACCAGGCGAATTTAAAGCTTTATCTAATATTCTTCGTTCAATAATTAAAGCTTTTTGAACACTTTCATATAATTCTTTTAATTTAGTCGTCTCTTCTTCAGCCAAACTATTATAATAGGGTACATTTTTTACTAACCAATCTACAAAACTTTCTTTCATATTACCTCCTTAACCTGCTGATACGTATATAAAATCATCACCTAGTTTTATACTTGTCTGATTATCTTCACTATCTACCTCATTTGTATTTTCAAAATATTGCTGTACATACTCATTAAAATGTAAAATATCAATATTATAATCACTACTTACTCCATCTACTATTTTCTCTACTAATTGATTTGCTACTTCCAAAGCATCAGCATATGTCATATCAGCTGTTATATACTTTTGATAATACATTTTAGCAATATAATCATATAATGGATAATATTCTTTTTCATTAACCTGAATTTTGTCTTCACAATAGTCTTTATACTGTACTTCAATTAATTCAAGTATCACTGTCGCAACATTATTATCTCCATTAAACTCATCTAATTTTTTAGCCAAATAACTAAGACTATGTTCTATGTAATCATCTAAAGCATAATTATCCATACAATCTATCATAATTTTAAGATAATTACTTTGTAACTGATAAGGCATCTTTTCTTCATCACCCAACAAACTAGCCGCAAATAATGAATTTAGAGCCTCTGCTACAATTGTATTACGTAAATTTAACCCCCTATCTTGAACAATTACCTTCTTATCATCTATCTCTAAACGACCCATTCGAAGACAATGACTTAACTCATGAAACAAAACTTGATAAGCCCAAGTACCTTTATCATAATTATCATGTTTTAATATCGTAATTTCATCAGTATCCATGTTAAAACAAGCATAAGTCTTAAAATCTAATGTCTTTTTTACTAACTCGCCTTTACCAGTCTCTTTTATTTTCAACTTTTTCAAATTATGATGCAATATTCTCAATTCAATATCTGGATATTTCTTAATAACAGCCTCACAATATTCTTCAACAATTTTCTTAAAATCATCTCTTAAATCTTTATTCTCTTTTATAACTTTCATTAACTGTTGTTTAGTAATTTTACATTTTTCTAAAACTTTATCAAGATACTCCATATCGTAAATATTAATTTCTTTGTCACTATTCCAATATGTATCAACAACTAAATCCTCTACTTCATCATCTAATACTTTCTCATTCACATATAAAGTACTATCATCATAAGAAATATAATCTTCAATTTGCTTCTCACAAGTTCCTTGTTCACTAAACTTTTTCTTAAAGACTCCCATTTCAGCTCTTATTAAATTTAATGTCAAAAGAGTTGTCACTCCACTAATCAAAACACGGGGTAAAAAGCACTTTTCATCCTTTTCTTCTTTGGCACACATTACTGGCAAATCACTATTAAATTGAATAGCTAATTCTACTAATTCTTTTAATGAAATATAAGCTAAACTACCTTGTTTATTTTCTAAAAAAAAATGCCTATTATGATTATCTAAGTACATAACATAAGGCTTATTTTTATAATTAAATTCACAAACTTTTCGATATTTTATCATAGTCCTCTTCACCTACTTTAAAATTCTACTTTTTTACACCTTCACTCATCTTAGAATCTTTAGTAACTTTATGAATAACTTTTAAACTATCTACATACTTATCCAACAAAGCCTGACATTGTTTTCTTTGAGCAGTTGCCTTCTCTAATTCCTTTGCATAATCATATTGATAATTTTCCCCCATTATCTTTATAAATCTATCTTCCTCATAAATAGCATTAAATAGTCTTTCATAAATTTCTTTCAATAAATCACGTTCTATTTCATCAAGTTCATCAAAAAACTTTAACTTTTGTCTTCCCCATTCATTAAAGTCATTATCACTAACACTTATTTTCATAATTACCCTCCATATCATAATACTTACTTTACATAAAGTATAACATACATTTCTCATTCAAACAATTATCTTACTTTTTCTTATTAATAATTGTTGTAACTACTATTGCTATAAAAAAAGTTAAAGTTGTAATACCAAAATTTTTTAAAAAATTCACCATAAAAAGTCCTTTCTTTAATTTTTCAAGTACTTATAATAATTTTTAACCTTCTTAGTATTTTCTTCAACTAATTTTTCACTATCAAAATTTAAAATTTTATACCTTATCGAAAAGGGAAATATTTTTTTTACAGAATCTTCATAATTATTTCCGTCTTCTGGTTTTTCTACTTTTAACACACCATTATCTTTAAAAGTAAATTTATATGGTATTGAGCTACTACTACTTTTTTTTATTTCCTTTTCTTGGACAAAATAAGCTTCTTCTAAAACCCATAAATAAGCATATTGATATTTGTCATCTTTATCTATACCAAAACCCTCATAACTATAAAACACCTGATAATCCTCTTTATTTTTATCTTTGCCATTGTCATTAGCAGCTAAATAATCAATTGCTTTATCATACAAATATTCATAATCTGTAAAGAAAGTATCTTTATCACATAATAAGTAAACTATTCCTACTATAATTAATACTATCATGATACTTACTACTATAACTCTCTTCATATCGGCACCTTATCCTAACAAAATTATACCATAAAAAAAAAGAAAACAAATTATAAAATTTGTTAACTTACTTATTTTTTTTAACAATAAATTTATCTAAGGAAGCAATCAATTCTGGCAATAATAATAAAATGAGTACTGTTGAACATATTGTTCCTTGAGAAATCGTTTTACATATTTTAGCCGCTGTTGCTGAACCAAAATAACCTATTACTAATGTAACTAGTGATAAAATAGAAGCACTCGTTAAAATTGTATGAATAGAATTATTATAAGCCATAATTAATGCTTCTTTAATACCATACTTTCTTCTTAATTCCAAGTAATAAGATGTAAACAAAATAGCATAATCAATAGTTGCTCCCATCAAAATACTTTGAACAATTAATAAAGCTATAAAATATACTGTTCCGCCTTCAAAAGTCATAATTCCCATCGTCATAAATACTGCTGTTTGAATCAATATAACTAAAATAAGAGGAATTAACAATGATTTAAAAGTAATTGCTACTATAACAAAAATAAATAATATTGTTAAAAGAGTTATAAAATTAAGTTCCCTATTAAAAGTTTTATTCATTTCATACGCCATAGGAGTATTACCAATAAAATAAACATCTCTGCCTTTTTCTAGTTCTAAATTATTGCGTATTTTTTTCATAAAATTAAAAGTTGTTTTACCTTCTAAATCATAACTCGTATTTAAAACCATTCGATTATATTTTTTACCAACTAATAACTTTTTAGCATCATCAATATCTACTTTAGCATCTCTTACCTTCTTACGCATATCAGCATCAATAAAATCAGTAAAACGTTCATCTTGTAAAATGTCATCATGTAAATAATTAATAAACTCTTCAACTGTCATCGTCCATGTATTATCATAACTCTTTTCACTACCATAATACATATATAATAATTCAATTAAGTCTTTATCTAACTTATCATCCGCTAACCCTGTCAAAATAGTAAATACTTCGTCATTACTATACTTAACTTTATCATTTGCCGCTTTCATTATACCTTTAACTATTTGTAATCTTTTTACCTTGTCTTGATCAAAATTACTACTATATCTTTCATTAGTAACAACATCTTCTAATAAAAAATTAACAAAATCAGCATAAGAAATATTAACTTCCTCATTTTTATAATTAACGTTATATAGTGCATATAATAACTCCATTGCCTCTTTATCAATTCCTAATAATTGAGCTAATTCACTACTTGTAAATACTTCTTTTTTAATAACACTCTGACTAATTCTTTGTAAAGTTTCTAACTCTTTAATTCTCGTACTTAACTGCTCTTTAAATAAAGGATTATCTTTATTTTCTACTAAAAAGTTTACCATCTGATAAGGAGTTAATTTTACTTCTTCCTTAGTTGCTTCATATAAACTATAAATTAATTTCGCTGTTGCCTCATCTATACCTAAATTCATATTAGCTATCTCTTGATATGTATAACTTTTATTTTCCCAAGTACTATTAATTATAAAAGCTAAAGTATTTAAATTAGTTATTCCTTCTTCTCCTAGTACTTCTCTTATTTCTGGACTAACTTCACTTACCTGCACCAAGTAATTTATAACTTCCCTAACTGTTAACTTATAATTATCTGTTTTATTATTCATAAAATCATTCATAACATAAATAGGATAAAAACTCTTACTATCTACACCTAAGACAGTTGCTAACTCTAAAGCTGTATAAGCCTTTGGACTATTCATTAATTCTTCATTACTAGCTAACAATTCTACCCAAGAAAAATCCTTATCCGCATATTCTAAATTATTTTTTAACGCTAACCCAGTTTGAACTATTTCCCTAATCGTTAGAGCTTCTTCATTATCTACATTACTAAAATACATAATATATATCTTTTTAGCCATCTCTTCATTAATACCTAAACCCATATTAGCTATTTCTTGATAACTTCTTGGCTCACTAATAAATTCTTTATTACTAAAAGTCTTTAACATCTCTAATTTAACTTGCATATCTTGCGCATTTATACTTCCAGCATAACTTGGATTACTCAAGATATTATTAATTACAAAATCAGCTAACTCTTGTAAAGTCATTTTAACGTTTACTTCTTTTTTACTAGCATAATAAGAATAAATATTTTTTACTATCCCCTCATCCATTCCTAATACTTTAGCCATTTCTATACTAGTAAGAGGTGTCATTAAACTTTCTTCTCTAACAAATGGTTTAATTAAAGCTAATTTACTTACTGCTTCTTTATCAACACTACTTTTATATTTACTTTGTAAGACATAATTATCCATAAACTCTACAAATTCTCTTACATTTAACTTTGTCGTATTATTTAACGAATTATAATAAATCAACAAATCTTTAACACTATCTTCATCTATTTCTAAAAGTGTAGCTATCTCCTGGGCAGATCTTTTACTTTCAAACTTATTATTATCTGTAAAATTACTTAATCTTTCTAAATCATTTTTCATCTTATTATCTAATTTATTATCCATATTTTTATTATTATAAACATCACTTTTTATAAAAGATACAAATTCTTGTAATGTCATTTTAGCTGTTTTTTTATTGTAATAATTATAATAAATAATTTTTAATAAGTAATTTTCTATTGTACTATCATTTCCTAAATCACTTAATTTTTGATTTAAATTTTGATATAAAGTTTTCTCATTAATAGTATTTCCATAACATAATACTTCATCTATTTTACCATCTTGCTCTAAACTCTGACAGTACTTAGTAATCACATCTTCATACTTTTTATCGTATATTAAAGCAATTTGATTATTTGTATCAAATATATCCTTTATCTCCGAAGCATCACTATCTGTATATAAAATTTCCAAATTACCTTTTAATAAATAACTAACTATAAAAACAAGTAAAAATACCCCTATTCCTACATATCTAAATTTATAAGCAAAATTTCCTAATTTATCTAATTTAAAAACAGGTGCCTTCTTTTTAGTTTTTGTAATTAACTTATCAAAAGTTAAAATTAAAAATGGTAAACATGTAAATATCGTTATTAAACTAAATAATACCCCTTTAGCTAAAACAAAACCTAAATCTCTACCTATTGTAAAGCTCATAAAGACTAAAGCAATTAAACCTACTATAGTTGTAACTGAACTACTTGAAATTGATAAAAATGATTTATACAAAGCCTTTTTCATCGCCACTACATTATCTTTTTCCTGTTCTTTTTCTTGACGATATCTATTCATTAACATAATTGAATAATCCATAGATAAAGCTAATTGTAATATAGCCGCAATAGAATCAGTAATACTAGAAATTGTTGGAAAAATAATATTTGTCCCCTTATTTAAAAAGACTCCCATTCCTATACCAATTAAAAATAAAAAGGGTTCAATATAAGATTCACACATTAAAATCAAAATAACTAAGGCACAAGCTATAGCTAATATTACTATCCAAATTGGTAACACAACTTTATATTCATCTGCTAAGTCTCCACTTGTTTCTATCTCATAATCTTTATATTTTTCTGTAATATCAGCATATAATTTTTTAGCTTTCTTACTTTCTTTTGGAACACTAGCCGTGATTTTATATAAAGTCTTATCTTTAACTACATAGTCTTCATTATCTTCAAATAAAACTTCTTTAACATTTTCAAAATCCTTTAATTCTTCATATATTTTATTTCTTTCTTTTTGACTCAAACCCTTAAACATAATATTTAAAGTACTAGTTTCTTCCTTAAATTCATCTTCCATAATATCCATACCTACCCGTACTTCTGAAGTACTAGGTAAATATTTTGTTATATCCCGATTTATTTTTACATTAGCTGCTCCAAAAAAACTAATAACAACTAACACTACAAAAAGTAAAAAAACAAAAATTCTTTTATCTACTATAAATTCACTTATTTTCTTCATGTTTTTCCCCTCTCTTCTTCCGCTTCCTTTAAAGCGAAATCTATTATATTCTACTCTATTCCTTTCTTTTTTTTAATAACAAAATTACATACAATGTAAAAATTTATACAAAGTCTTTATTTTTGTTTAAATTTATGTTATAATATAACTCACTTTAAGGGGGAAAATCATATGAAAGTTAAAGGTATTAATAATGCCTCAAAAAAAACAACCGCTCTAATAAAAAAAACATTTGCTGAATTACTTGAAGAAAAAAAAGAAATTCAATATATAACGGTTACTGAATTAGTCAAAAGAGCTAATTTAACTAGAGGTGCTTTCTATTCTCATTATGAAAATATTTATGAAGTTGCTGCTGAGATGCAAAATGAAATCTTAGATAAAATATTTCCTAATCATGAACTTAACATTTATACTAAAGAAGAACTCTATACCTATATTGAATCAATTTTTACTTATTTAAATACTAACAAAGTCATTTATACTCAACTCTTATCATCTAATGACGCTATTATTTTCATGGACTTATTAAGTAAAAAAATAACTACTACTTTAACCAATACTTTATCAACAAATGTTAATCATTTAGATATTTTACTTTTTACTAATGGAACCATTAATATTATAATTCAATATTTCCGAGGTGAAATTAAAGAATCTCTTAGTGAAATTTGTACTTATATTAAAAAAATATCTTCTTATCTTTTCTTTGAAAGATAAGTTTTTTTTGTAAAAAAAAGAAAACTTTTCTAGTTTCCTTTCGCAAAGAAGTCTTCAAATTGTTCTTCTTCATCTTCTAATATAGCTGTTGTAAATTTACTTCGAGCATCTTTTTGTTCACTTGAAATACCTTCTATTAATTTAACAGCCTTACCTTTTTCTATGTAAATAAAGTTTGGTGCAAAAATTCTTTTTTCTCCTACTTCCACACTTTCTCCCTCAGCATTCGTTAACGTATAGTCTCCCAAAACATTATCTAAATACTTTAATAGTTTAGAATAACTTTTAGCACCATCAGTTACTAATTCAACTTCTCCATCATCATTAAGTTGATAAGTATCTCTTAAAATTTCCACATGGTCGCCATCCCAAATATCAACATAATAAATCGTCTCTATTTTCTTATCTTTACTAACCTCTATAGCTTTTTCAATAACACTTCGACACCAAGGACAATAAGCTGAACCAAAATACACATAAAAAGTCTCTTTATTTTCTATTTTCTTTACTATATCTTCTCCCGTTGCATATATAAATGGATTATCACTCGCAATAGTAACACTACGATGTTTTTTATTATCAGCATCCTTATTATTTAACTCTTCATACTCTTCCTTAAACTTAACAGCATCTTTATTATTACCGCAACCAACTAAAGTTATTAGCATAATAACTGCTACTAAAATTATTCCTATTTTCTTCATAATTACCACCTAGAGTAATTCTATCATATTTTTTAATTTTTTTATCTAACATCTTAGTTGAAATTTCTCAACTTGCGGTTGAATAACTACTTACAATTTTCTTCTAACTCTAATGGTATACTATAAAAAGTTATTTCATCTTTATCATCTGTTGCCTCTATTTCTAACATCAAACCATTCTTTTTATACATCTTACAATTTCTCGAATAATGATCAACATTAAACTTTACTTGCTTCAAAAATTCTTCTAAAGTTATCTTTTTTTTATCATAAATAACACTCTGTACCTTCATCTTTGTATCTTTATCAACTTGGTACAAATTACATTCTAACTTTTTATATTTAGTATTATTTTCTCTACCACAATATTCAATATTAGATATATAAATAGAAGTTTTTTTATTATCATAAGCTATACTACCACTCAATAAAAAATTATCACATGTAGTCTTTATTGTCTTAAAATGAAAACTACTACTTTGTCTAAAAATACCAAATATAATTCCTACTACTATAATTATTAAACAACTAATCCCTATAAGTAGCCATTTCTTTTTCTTCGTAAATTTTTTATCTATCAACAACTCATTAATATCTTGATCAAAATCTTTACAAATCTCTTTCAAAATCGTAATATCCGGCATATTTTTACCAGTTTCCCATTTTGAAACTGCTTGATATGTAACACCATACTTTTCACCAAACTTCTCTTGACTTAATTTACTTTGTTTACGAACTTCCTTAATAAATTTAGCAATCTTTTCTTGATTCATATTACACCTCAAAGATAAAAATAACTTCTTAAATTATACCATATTTTAGGAAAAAGAAAAAGGCTCTTTTCTATTTGAGTTTCGGTTTTTTACAAAAAAAATGAGCTACATTTTATTATGAATCAAATTATAGAAACATTTTCGAGAAAT
>CANQSQ010000018.1 GCA_947626565.1 uncultured Bacilli bacterium | reverse complement strand
TTTACTATTTCTACCAATTTAGTCTTACAAATACTATTTAGTTCTATTTTCTGAAATTTAACTTTTCATTTGAGCTTTTTTGAGAAATGCTAAAAGTTGGTCCTTATAAGAAATATCAAAAAAGAAAAAGAAGGAAGTAGACGTTAGAATAGTAATACTATATTTTTTAATGATAATTTTCTTTATAAGAGGCCATCTAAATAATAGTTCTATATTTTGAAAAGAATTAAAGATAAGTCCTTCTTCAGTTAATTCAGCGGTATATTTTCGGTGATGATGATTAATTAATCTAACTATAAAGATAGTTAAATTAAGATAAAAATAGAAAACACTAAGATAAATAAGTATAGTAAAAAGCAGATAAAAATGAGCTATGAAAGAAGCTAGAGCTAAAAGAAGAAAAAGAAAAAGAAGAAGACATATGTTTTCTATATGGGTAGTTACTTTAGTATGGGGATTTTTTAAAAGCCATCTTTTAGCACTAGCAACGCCTTTAGCTTCATTGTAACACTTAAAATAATGAGTATAATTTGATTCTAATTTCATAAATTATCCTTTCAATAATAGTAAAAAAGAATACTGATTTAGTATTCTTTAAAAATTTCTATCTCTTAAAAATGGTGGTAGTTCATAATCCCCACTAGAAGTTGGAGTTGAACTTTCATCGTCATCATTTTCTTGAAGAACTTCAGTTTGTTTATAAGGTGTCTCTTTTGGTGGAGTTGTTCTTCTTTGTGGAGTTACAGGTTGTGTTGAAGTAAAGACTGGCTCAGTTGGAGCTTGTTTCTTAGCTTTATCAAAACCAGTAGCGATAACGGTAACAATAACTTCATCTGAAAGATTTTCATTAATAACAGAACCAAAGATAGTATTAATATCAGTGTTAGCAGCAGCACGAACTACTTCAGCAGCTTGTTCAGCTTCAAACAAAGTTAAATTAACGCCTCCTGTAATATTAATTATGGCATCAGTTGCACCATCAATAGAGGCATCTAATAATGGACTAGATACAGCTTGCTTAGCAGCTTCAATAGCGCGATCTTCACCCATACCAATACCAATACCAATGATAGCTCGACCTGATTTTTCCATAACAGCACGAACATCAGCAAAATCCAAATTAACAAGTCCTACGACAGCAATTAAATCGGAAATTGATTGAACACCACGACGTAAAACGTTGTCTACTTCTTTAAATGCTTCAAGCATAGGTGTTGTCTTATCAATAATTTCTCTTAAACGATCATTAGGAATAACAATTAAAGTATCGACATGTTTTTTTAATTCTTCAATACCAGCTATGGCATTATCCATTCTTTTTTTACCTTCAAAAGAAAATGGTTTAGTAACAATAGCAACTGTTAAAGCACCTAAGCCTTGAGCTATTTCAGCAACGATAGGAGCAGCTCCTGTTCCAGTTCCGCCACCCATTCCAGAAGTTATAAAGACCATATCTGCTCCACTAAGAGCATCTTCTATTTCTTTTTTAGATTCTAAAGCAGCTTCCTTACCTATTTCAGGTTTAGCTCCGGCACCTAATCCATCAGTTAAATTGGCTCCAATTTGAATTTTTATATCAGCTTTTGAAGTATTAAGCACTTGCAAATCTGTGTTAGCTGCAATGAACTCTACTCCTTTAACACCGGATTCTACCATACGATTAATAGCGTTTCCACCGCCACCACCTAATCCAATGACTTTTATTTTCGCTAATTGATCCATTTCTAATCCGCCTAACATACCCTGTCCTCCTTAATTATCGAAAAAGTGTTTAAACACCTTGCCTATTATATTTTCATTGGCTGTAATTTTTTGTTCAATTGTTGTTAAGTTTATTATATCTTCTTTATCAAACATGTTGTATGATTTACCTCGTAAAGAAAGTTTATCATCAAAATATTTAATTACCCCCAAAGCACTACTATACATATTGTGTCTTATACCCATTGTAGATATATTACAAACTTTAGCGACAAATCCAAATTCGTCATCAACGACATTTTGAAAACCTGAAATTTCGCTCAAGCCACCTGTTATAATTATATAACGAATTTCTCTATTTGTTAAGTTTTTTATTCCATTTTTAGAAAGTTTTAAAATTTCTTTAATCCTTGCTTCAACTACTTTAGAAACACCTAATTGACTAATTTCTCTAGTTTCATTTTCATTATCTGTAATTTCCATAATATCATTATTATCAGCATAATTACTCGAAGCAACAGCGAACTCTTCTTTTAGTTTTTTAGCTAAGTTTAAATCTATTTTAAAAATATATGATAAGTCTTTATCTACATTTTTACTACCTATAGGAATAATAGTATTTTTTATTTGAATACCTTTATTATATATAGCTACATTAGTAGTATCTTTACCAATATTAATAACAGCTCCTACTAAATCATCATATTTTTTATTTTTAATGGTATAATAATCACCCGTTGAAGTATAAGCAATATCTATGGTTTCAATGCCACTTAATTTTAATACTTCTAAAAGACGATATAAAGGTTCTTTTTCAATAGTACTTATGACTAATTTGGTTTCTAATTTTGTGCCTTTCATTTTCTTAGGATCTTTGATGTTTTCTTTTTTATCAATAGTAAAAGTGATAGGCATAGCTGTCACTAATTCATTATCAACAAATTGTTCATTTTTTAATGCATTATTTATAGCATTAGATATGTCTATTCCAGATATTTCATTATAATCCATAACATTGGTTTTACCATGTAAGATATTCATTTGACAATCAGTAGGTGGAACAGCAGCAATTACTTTAGTAATTTTAATACCTAACATATCATCTATTTCTTTTAAAGCTGCTTTTACGGATTGAACAGCGGCTTTAGTATCTTCTATTTGGCCTTTAACTATACCATGTGATTTAGAACTGGTAGATGCTAATACATGAAATTTATCATTAATTTTTTCACAAACAACAATTTTTATACTATCACTGCCTAAATCAATACCAGTATAAATTTTATCCATATTAGCAACTCCTATCCTAAACTTAATTATACTATAAATTAAAAATTTGTAAAATATTTTTTTCTGTGTTTAAAACTATTATAATGGTAATTTGGAAATGTGGCTAGAGAATTTGGGGTTTTTAGTCTTTTTTTTCATAAATGGTATAGCCCCCTATTTTGGTAATTTTTTGACCTAGCTTAATACCATATAGAGCTATATCTCGATTAAATTGAATAGAATTATTACTTCTACTAGAATAAGTTTCATTAGTATCAACAATAATAATAGTTCCTTTTTTTAAAGAGGCTAACTTGCTTTTTATTTTATTAGTACCATGATAACCATGATTGCCCTTATTAAGAAGATCAAAAGAGGTTATTTTTAAATCACAAGTAATTTTATAAAAATAGGCATCACTCGCTAAAATAATAATTTCTTTATCTTTATTAGTATTAATATATTGAATCATTTTATTACGAATATAATCTTCTCCATTTTTATCATATAAAAGACGATAATTAAAATTATGAAATTTATTAGGATAATGAATATTACCTTGAAAAGTGGTAAAAAAGAAAAATATTAAGACAAAAGCTATACTAAAAAGAAGGGTATTAAAAAGAAGGTTTTTTTTAGGTATAGTTATTTTATCTACAAATAAAATGAGAAAGGCAAAAACAAAATATTCGATATGAGGATAGTCAAATAAAGGAACCATGATAGAGGCAAAACATAAGACGTAAAAGTAGTTAATGTTATTTTTATGTTTAAGGAATAATATGATACTTATGATTATAAGAGTTAAACCGATAATTAGAGCTATATTAAAAGAAGATGAATTACTTGAAGAAAAGTCAAAAAGACCAAATAAACATAAATCTAAGAAGGCAGTTAAACTCTTGGTAATAAGTAAGTAGAAGAAGAAAAGACTAAGAGGGAAAAGAAAACCAAGAAGGCGCTTTAATAGTTTGGAAAAAGACTTGAAGTAATAAAAAATACTTGGTAAAAGAAGAAAAAGGCCTACACTTTGTTTAGTTAAAAAGCTTAATCCAATTATAAAACCAATTAAATAGTCATTAGCTTCTTTTTTTTCGAGATAAATTATAACGATAAAAAGAAAAATAAGAAAAAGATTATATGAAGGAAAGACTAAAGAGGGAATTGGAAAAAAGAGCAATATTAAAAAAAGCCAGGCTTTGTAGTCAAATAATTTAAATAAGAAGACAAAAAGAATGGTTATTAAAAGAGCATTTTCTAAGTAAAAAAAGATAATATTAGTATTTATTTTAAGAAGAAAAGACATTATAAAAGGATATAAAGGGGTAATTATCATATTAAAATCACGATAAGGAATTTCTTGATTACTAAGAGCATAACTAAAACCATAGTTCCATAAAACATCACCATCAAAATAAGTTAGAAAAAAACTCATAGCAAAAAAGGAAAAGATGAAGAGAAAGAGATATTTTAAATATTTTGACATAGTACTACTCCTTATAATAAATATCATAGTTTAAAATATGATCACATTTTTTAGTATTATTAATTATATATTTAGTAATTTTTGTATCAAATTGATCAGTGGATTGATTTTTAGATTTGTCTTTGTTTAGAAAAAAATAAGTTTTATGCATATTCTTTACTTTTTTTAGCATCTTAGTAGTTCCATGATAACCATAATTACCTGTTAATAAAACATCAAAATAAGTAATGTTATGATTAGTAGTAATATCATAAAACATAGCTAAAGGATCAAGCATATAGACATTTTTAGATTGATATGATTGATACTTATTTAAAACTTTGGTAAGGGTCTTTTTGTCGGTTTCTTTTAACCCATAATAGTGAAAATGATTTTTATTAAAAAAAGTAAATTGCGTAAATTTTTCGGGAACAATAAGTAAATTAATAAGACATATTAAACTGAGAAGAACTAGAGATAGTTTACCTATATAGGAACTAGGTAAAGGTATTTTTTCTAAGAATAAAAGAGAAAATAAACCTAGAAAAAGACCAAAATGATATAAATCAATTATGGGAATAAGAAAAGAAAAACTACCTAAAATATAATAATTTAAAAGATTATTTTTTTCTTTATAGATTTTTATTACGAGAACTAAGAAAAGAAGGATAGCTAAAAACGTTAAGAAAGTAAAAGATGTAGTATGATTCTTAGTACCAAAATCTAATAGGCCTAAAAAGCATAAATCTAGAAAAGATGATAAGCTCTTAGTAATAAGAAGATAAATTAAAAGGCAAAGACAAGGAAGTGAAGCGGTTAAAAGACGTTTACCTATTTTAGGGAGATTTCTTAAACCAAGAAAAGAGAAAAATAGAACGCTAAGTCCAATAGTTTGTTTAGTTATAATTAAAAGACCTAAAATAAAACCAATTAAATAATCATTAGATGCATTTTTTTCTAGATAAAATAAAAGAACAATTAAGAAAAAAGCAAAGAAATTATAAGTAGCATTAAAGGGTAAAAAAAGAAAAAAGGCAAAGATGGGAGCTAGAATAAGACCTTTAGCTTTAAATTGTTTGATTAATAGATAAAAAAGAAAAGTGACAAGAAGTGAGTGTTCAAGCATGAAAGTGAAGATATCATCTTTAATGAATAAACCTATACTCATAATGAAGGGGTATAAAGGGGTACTTATGATATTAAAATCACGATAAGGTACTTTCCCTATTCTAATCGCATGAGAAAAGCCATAATTCCAAATAACGTCAAAACTACAATTTTCATAAAAGAAAACGACTGATAAAAAAAGAAAAACAAAAAAGATGAGAAAATAATAATAATTCTTTTTTAGAAAGGCCATACTCTACTCCTTAAAATATACTTCATAAAGTCCAATGGTTTTGATAAGTTTAGAGTCATGCTGTACAGTAGGGATAAATTCTTTAATATATTGCTGGTACTTGTTGTTATCTTCTAGTAAGGACTTATCAAGAATAAAAAGGACATTATGTTCGTTTTTTAGTTTAGATACCATCATATTTATTCCATTATAGCCATAATTTCCATGATTAGGCAAGTCAAAATAGTCTAGTTTTTCATTAGCCATTATTTTGAAAAAATAATTTTCAGAGCCACGGAGAAGATAGATTTTAGATTGTTTTTTTGTTTTTAGATAAGTAGTTAATTTAGAGACATCTTGATGATAACTATTAGAAACTAAAGTTAATGGAAAATTAGGATAATTAACTAACCTAGGTGAGTGCAAATACTTTAGAGAGATACCAAACCATACAAGGCTTATAACTATAGTAAAAGTAAGACAATATTTAGAGATGTTTAAAGAAGCAAGATGATAGTCTTCTAAAAAGAGATAAAGGACTCCTAATAAAAATAAAGATACATGGTAGTAATCAATGATTGGTAGCGAAATAACAACGAAAAAGAGTATGTAATAATTAACTAAATAATGAGGTTTTTTTATAATTTTAAAAATAATATATAGTAAACCAAGAATTAATAAAAGAGTATAAAAAGAATCATGAGCTTTATTAGATTCGCCAAAATTTAAAAGACCTAGAAAGCATAAATTAATAAAGGGTTTTAAGGAAGATGTTAATAATAAAGATACAAGGAGAATACTAATAGGTATTAAATAAGCCACTACTCTTTTTAGAAATTTTTTAGGTTTTTGAAAAAGGTAAATGAGATTAGGTAAAAATAAACATAAGCCTATAGTTTGTTTAGTACAAAATAGTAAGCCTAAAATAAGACCTGAAAGATAATCATTATAATTATTTTTTTCTAAGTATATTAAAAGTATTAAAAGAAAGAATGCTAAGAAATTGTAGCCTGGAAAGATAGTTGTTGAAAAACTAATAGGAAATGGTAATAACATTATAGTTAGAAAAAGATAGGCCTTAGTCTTTAATAATTTTTCTAATAAGACAAATAAAAGGGTTAAAAGAAGAGCTTGTTCTAAGTAATAGACAATAATAGATTTACTAATAAATAGACCTAAAGAGTATAAAACTGGGGCAAAAGGAGTTATAACTAGGTTAAAATCTTTATAAGGAATTTCTAATTTACTAAGAGCATAACTAAAGCCATAGTTAACATAAAGATCACCTTTGTTAATATTAAAAAAGAAAATTAAACAAAGAAAAAAGAAGCTAAACGTAAGAAAAAATTTTAATAATTTTTTAGAAGACATTTTATCACTCCTTTTTTTATTCTAAATAGTAAATATTATAATAAGCAATATTTTTTACTAATTTAGCATTAGTTTTAACATATTCTTCTAGTTCTTGCATGTATTGACATTGCGATGTTGAACAATCCAAGGAAGTATCAATTACTATATATTGATGATGTTCTTGAGCTATTTTTTGAAGCATTTTTTGGGTACCATTATAACCATGATTACCATTATTCGAATTAGTATAATGAGTTAATTTTTGGTCATTTAATATAGTAAAAAAGACATTTTTCCCGTGACCTAGAAGAAGAATATATTTTTTATCCTGTAAATAATTTAGTAATTTATCAGTATTTTTTTTATCGGTCTTGGTTAAAATTTTGAAAGGAAAATTAGGTAGATGATAAACGTGGAGATCTTTTATGGTTTTAGTCGTGATGAAGAGCCAAGAACAACTTAAGATGAGCATAAGAATACAACTTAGAAGTTGAAGATGTTTAGGGGATTGCATGTTAAGAGGAAAATTATAAAGGAAAAGAAAAAGAGCGGCTAGAAGAAATAAGGAACAATGATAATCATCAACAATAGGATAAATAATAGTTAGATACATTAGTAAATATAAATAACTAATATTAAAGGAAATTTTTTGACGAATACTAAGTATTATTAAGATAAGACAAGCTATAAGTACTAAGATAAGATATGGTATGGAAAGATAATTATTATGAGAAGAAAAAGTAAATAAGCCTAAAAAACACATATCTATGAAAGAAGATACAGACTTAGTTAAAAGTAAATAGATAAAGAAAATACTTAGAGGTATTAAAGCATAAAAGAGTCTTGTACCGAAACGTTTGATATCTTTATGATGATAAAGAAGATTAGCTATTAAAAATAAAATGCCAATAGTATGTTTAGTTAAAATTAAGAGACCTAAAACAATACCAATTATTTTATCAGAAGCATTATCTTCTAAGTATATTAAAAGACAAAAGAAAAAGAAAACTAAAAAATTGTAACCTGGATAAATGGCATAAACAAAAGAAATAGGCCATGGAAGAAGTAAAAGAAGGAGAAATAACCAGGTTTTGTGATGAAGTATTTTAAAAAGAAGATGAGAAAAGATAACCAGAAAAAGGGCTTGCTCTAAGTATAAAACCAATAATGAATGAGAAAAATAAAGACCTAGTGAATAAAGAAAAGGACTAAATAAGGGAATTATTAAACTATAATCAACGTAAGGTATTTGTCCTTTTACGAGACCATAACTAAAAGCATAATTAGCGTATGTATCCATTTCATAAGAAGTATAGACAAATTGAAGACAAAAAAAGAAAAAAAGAAATAAAAAGAAATATTTAAAATTATGTTTAAACCAATCTTTCATATAACTCATTCCTTTTTTTACTCTTTTATTTGAAAATGATTACCACTATCTAAATAAAGAATACCTTTACGATTTTCTAATTGACCTAAAACTTCATTATAATAATTAATCATATTAAACTTGGTTAAAGTTAAGTAGACAGCATTACCGTCATCCATATATAATAGAAAACGATCTTTATCTAAATCATTCGGAGTATATTCAATGTCGGATATTTTACCTAGAATATCTTGCTTGATATTGTTCATTTTTTTAATAAATTTAGAATATTTATTATCAGGAACATAATTAAGTAGACGTGGGACTCTAAAAGTAGAAACTAGAGAATCAATAGGTACACTTTCTTTATTATTTAAAATCATTTGATTAGTAGTATTATCAATAAAAAGACCTTTATTCTCAGTAATATCTAAGACTAAAACATTAAAGAATTTTCTGTGGACTTTAACACTCTTTATATAAGGTGATTTTTCTAAAGAAGATTTAAGACTTCGATTTGTAGTTAGCCAATAACTAGGATAATTTTTAATTTTGGCTAAATCAAGGATATAATCATCGTTTAGATAAGTAGTATTTTTAATAATAATATTTTTTATGGGAATTTGTAAAAATAAATAGATGCCAAAAAAGAGTCCTGTTAATACTAAAAGAACTAATAATAATCTAAAAACACGTAATTTTTTTCTTTTGACAATTTTTTTGGCCATAATTACTCCCAATTAACAAATTCTTGCTCTATTTTCATATCTACTTGGTATTTTTCTAAAACTTTTTTATGTACATATTCAATTAAAGACTTGATATCTTTACTGGTAGCTTTTTTGTAGTTAATGATAAAGTTAGCATGTTTAGTACTAACCATGGCTCCACCTTTAGTTTTTCCTTTTAAGCCTAATTTTTCAATTAATTCACCAGCAAACATTCCTTCAGGATTGCGGAAAACGGACCCAGCAGAAGGATATTCTAGAGGTTGCGTTTCTAAACGACGTTTACGACGTTCTTTGATAACGGTTTCAATAGCTTGTTTGTTGCCCTTTTCTAATTTTATTAAAACTTCTAAACAAATATAATCAGGGTGTTTTTGTAAAAAAGAAGTTCGGTAATGAAAATTCATTTCTTTATTTTCTAAAGTTATAACGTTAAGGTCAGGGGTTAAAACTTTGACAGCTTGAACAACGTAGCCCATGTCACTTTTGTAAGCTCCAGCATTCATAAAAACACTACCACCGACACTACCGGGAATGCCTGAGGCAAATTCTAAGCCAGCTAGAGACTTTTTAGCGGCTAATAAGGATAATTTCATTAAAGAAAAACCAGCTCCGACACGAATTTTATTACCTCTTAGAAATTCAACAGAATTAAATTCAGATAAACGAATTATGATACCATTATAAGTTTTATCACTGAAAAGAAGATTTGAACCATTACCTAAAATTTTATAAGGAATATGCTCTGTTTTAATGATTTTCATTAAGGAGATTAAAGAATTAATATCTTTAGGATAAACCATAAGAGCGGCTTTACCTCCTACTTTATAGGTTGTATATTTACTTAAGTCTACATTTTTGTCAATTTTGCCTATATTTAAAGCCTCAATTTTTTGTAATATTTCATCCATTTAACTTCACCTAATTATTTTTTTTATTTCTTGATAAATTCTCGTAGCAGAATCTACTACTCCTAATTTTTTACTTTTTTCTTTCATTGTACTATAAATTTCTTTATTATCAAATAGTTTATCAATTTCCGGTATTAATTTTTCTTTAGAGAACTCTTCTTCAGTAACAATGAGGCAAGCTCCATGATCAGCTAATTCTTTGGCGTTTTTATATTGATGATTGTTGGTAACATAAGGTGAAGGTACTAAAATAGTTGGTAAACCAATAGCTGTAATTTCCGCAATAGTTGAAGCTCCAGCTCTTGATACTAATAAATCTGTGTCTTTTAAAAGATTTATTAAATTATCTAAGAAAGGAACGAGATGAACATTAGATGGTATATTTACATCTTGATAATCATCATAGTACTTTTTACCAGTAATAATTAAAACTTGATAATTTTTATTTTGAAATTCAGGAATTAAGGCTTTTAATTTATCAGTCATGGTAGTAGAACCTAAAGAACCCATGACAAAGACCACTAACTTTTTATGGGCATCAAGACCAAATTCTTCTTTATTGGTCTTTTTTACTTCGAGTATTTCTTCACTACGAGGATTACCGGTATAAATTGTTTTATGTTTAGGAAAATATTTGAGACTATTTGGTAGAGAAACACATATTCTATCAGCAAATTTACTGATAAATTTATTAGATACACCTGGAATGGAGTTTTGTTCATGAATTAAAATGGGATATTTTAACTTTTTGGCGGCATATAAGACGGGAGCGGTTATGTATCCTCCTGCGCCAATAACGATATCAGGATTAAAGGTTTTAATGATTTGCGAAGCTTTTTTGATAGCTTGGCGATATTTTTTTAAGACTTCAACATTAGATAAAAGATTTTTTCGATTTAAGCCCTGCATTGGTATCCCAACAAATTTAATATGCATTTGGGGTATAATATCTTTTTCCATCCGATCAGTTGTGCCTATATATAAGATTTCGCTTTGAGGTTCTTGATCTTTTATTTTATTTATAATCGCAACAGCTGGATAAATATGACCACCTGTTCCGCCAGCAACGACAATAGCCTTCATTATCTCACCCCGGTTAATTAATTATACCATATAATTGTAGCTTTTTTAAGATTAGTCGTAGTTACTTTACAGTTAATTTTATGTTTAGAGTAAGGAATTAGACTATAATTAGACAATTTTCTTAAAAAGGGACAATTGTAAAGGCTTCAAGTTTATGATAAAATACAAAAAAAGAAATGGGGAATATCATGAAAGCTATTGGTATTATTGCGGAGTATAATCCTTTTCATAATGGGCATTGGTATCATTTACAAAAAGTCAAAGAGAAATATCCTGACTATGTGGTGGTTTTAGTCTTAAGTGGTGGTTTTACACAACGAGGCGATGTCAGTTGTATTAGTAAAGATAAAAAAGTTAAAATAGCCTTAGAGGCTGGAGTGGATTTGGTAGTAGAATTACCTTTTGTTTTTGCCACTCAAAGTGCGGATTATTTTAGTTTTGGCGCCATTAGTATTTTAGAATATTTAAAAGTTTCTAAAGTTGTCTTTGGTAGTGAATCAAATAATTTGCAAGATTTAGAATTAATTGCGACTAGTCAAATGGCTAATGAAGAGTTTGATAAACTAGTAAAAATATATAGTAAATTAGGTAATAACTACCCTACTTCTTTATCTTTAGCTTTAGAGGAAGTAACTGGTAAGAAAATAGCGACACCTAATGATTTATTAGGAATTAGTTATATAAAGGCAATTAAACAAAATAATTATAAAATTGGTTATGATTCAATAAAAAGAATTAATAATTATCATAGTTTAGCTTTAGAGGAAGTAGCTTCCGCTAGTGCTGTTAGAAAGGCTTTAAGAGATAATAAAGAGATAACTAACCAAGTTCCAGCTTTTGTTTTAAAGTATTTAGATGATTTACATTTTATAAATGATTATTTTATTTTTCTAAAGTATAAGGTTTTAGGAGAAGATAATTTAGAAAAATATCAAACAGTAGATAGTGATTTATGTAAAAAAATTAAGCAAAAAATTAGTGATTCTAATTCTTATGAAGAATTGGTTAAGTCCTTGAAAGAAAAAAGACTTACCGAAAATAAAATTAGACGGATGCTTTTACATATTTTATGTAATTTTACTAAAGAAGAAGCTAAGGAAATGAATAAAATAAATTATATTAGAATTTTAGGTTTTAATGAGCAAGGTCAAAGATATTTAAATACAGTAAAAAAAGAGATAGATGTTCCACTTATAAGTAAAATAAAAAGAGAAAAAGATAAAATGTTAGAATTAGAACTGAAAATACAAAAAATATATGATATTATTAGTACAAGGAAGTTAGATGAAGCAAAGGTATTTCCAATCAGAAAGGAGAATATAAATGATTAAACAAAAAAAGACAGGTCAAGTTATTGTCATATCATCACCAAGTGGTGGTGGCAAAGGAAGTATTATTCAAGGATTACTTAAAAATGATAATAAGAGTCGTTTTCTTTCCGTATCAACAACATCTCGAGCTATAAGGGAAAATGATATACCAGGAGTTACTTATAATTTTGTGTCAAAAGAAGAATTTGAAAAATTAATTAAAGAAGATTATTTTTTAGAATATACAAATTATGTAGGAAATTATTATGGAACGCCACGAGGAGTTTTAAAGGATAAGTTAGAACAAGGTATTGATGTTATATTAGAAATTGAAATTGAAGGAGCTTCTAATATTAAAAAATTAATTCCTGAAGCTATTTTTATTTTCATTATGCCACCTTCTTTAAAAACGTTAGTGAAGCGTTTAAAAAAGAGAAATACGGATAGTAATGATAAGATAATGGAAAGATTCAATACAGCTTATAAGGAAATAAATGAAGTTTCTAAATACAACTATGTTGTGGTTAATGATGATCTTGAGGAAGCTATTGAAAAGGTAGAAGCTATTATTAAAGCTGAAAAGTGTCGTGTTGATCGTATTGAGGAAGTTTATCTAGATACAAAAGAAGAAGAAATTCATGAATTGTTAATAGATGAAGATTTTGAAAATATTAATTTAGCGGAGAAAATTTAAGATGAAAGAATATTTAGAAGATTATATAGATAAGTTAGATAAAGAAAAAGTAAAGAAGTTAAGTAAGGAAGAAAAGCAGAATATTAAAGAGGATTTATTAGTTAAAATCAGCTTTTTTCAACATGAAAGATTAGTTCATTTATTGGTAACTATTTTTACGGGTATTAGTACAATATTATTTTTACTAGGCTTCTTATATTTTGAAAATATATTTATGGGCTGTTTATTTTTAATAACGTTTTTATTATTTGTCCCATATATATTGCATTATTATTTTTTAGAGAATAATGTTCAAAAGTTATATAAGTATTTTGAGGAATTAGAAACAAAAGATTAAATAGATAAAGACCACGTTTTAAAAGATAACGTGGTCTTTTTTTTTAGAAACTTACTCTATTAAATTTATAGTTACAGTTATTAGCCCAGTCACAGACGTAAACTTCACTACTTATTTTGGATGGGCTACAGATAGTGGCTGTTACATCAAAGGTTCCAGTATAATTTTCTAAATTACTTCCCATTCCAGCCCAGTCACATGGCTTCATAGTCGTACCGTATGTATAGTTAAATTGTAGGCCTTTGTTACTTAATCCAGATAAATTATCTTGAACAATAAAGCCAAAGCCCCAAAAGCAAGGATCTCCAGGTTGAAACCAGAAGGTATCATGAACTCTTATGGTTGGTGGAGTCTTATCAATATAAACATTTACTGTACATTTGGTAGTATTATTAGCATTATCTTTTATGATTATAGAACCTTGCCTCATATCAGTAGTAAAGTTATTGGAAAAAATAGTTTTTTGACAATTACTTCCACCTGTATCTTTACATTTAACGGTTATATTTCTATTACCATTGGTCCATTTCGTACTAGCACCACTGATGCTATCACAAGTTGGTGGATTTTTATCTATTTTAGGAGTAACAGAACAAGGGGTAGTATTTCCAGCATTATCTTTGATAGTTATGCTACTTTTACTTCCCGTAGTAAATGTAGTAGAAAAACTAGTACTAAAGCAACCACTTCCACCAGTATCACTACAACCTACAGATAAGGATTTATTTTGATTGGTCCAGGAGTCATTACCTTTTATGTCACCACAAGTTGGAGCTTTTTTATCAATATAAACATTAACAGGACAAAGTGTTTTGTTGCCATAGTTATCTTCAATAGTAATTTGACCAGTTGTCGCAGTTTCATTAAAATCTTGGGTATAAACATTTTGTTTACAACCACTTTCATTATCGATACAAGCAACGGAAATAGTTCGTTTTCCATTAGTCCAAGTTTTGCTGGCACCTGTTATAGTTCCACAGCTTGGTGGATATATGTCAAATTGATAAGGTCCTTTTACTTGAGAAGAAGTATTTTCATTATTAAAAACATCTTTAACACTAACGGGTTTAATAAATAAATAATATATTTTACCATCATGTGGAATAGTTATTTTCTGAGAGGTTTTTTTGACGTTACGAGTATTTTTATAATTTATTTTTTGATATACTCCATTATTAATTGTCTTATTGGTACTCCAAGCATATTCAATCACAGTATTTTCTAAAAGACCATCTATATCTTCAACTTTTACTGTTACTTTAGATTCTTCTTTGGTAGAGGCTTTAGTTACTTCTTCTGGTGTTATGGTAATGGTAGGAGGATCATGAGATGTTTTTTCAGAACAAATTGTACTACTATCATCAATTAATGATTGGTATTCAACATGCTTTTTACTATTAACACAAATGATTGATACTTGATATTCATAGTCATTTTGAACTTTTTTCACACGGACAAAAGTCCTTTTTTGAGTCTTATCAGCACAAGTTATGTCTTTATATTCCATATCTTTAATGAGCTTTTTACTTTCTAATTGTTCGAAGGTAATATCATAACAGCCTGATTCTTCATAACCAAATATGTCAATACTATTAGAATCGACATATACTTTTCCACTTGATATTAAAGTCTTGGCATAATTTTCATATCTTTTAGTTCTATTTCTTGTCGCTAGTGAACCTAAGGAAGGTATAGCCATAATTATGATAATACCCATTATTGTTATAGCGGCTAATAGTTCAACTAAAGTAAAGCCTTTTTTTACTTTTTTATTTTTCATATTTCACCTCATTCGCTAAAGTTTGTTAACTTAAGGAAGTGTTTATTAGCTTTTATATTTCTTCTATTTTCATTAAATTTGTAGGGGTTGCTTCACCAGTACTTGGAAAACTTCCCGTAATGACAATAACATCACCTTTTTCTAGAGCTTTAAAAGCTTTAGCTTGTCTAATACTTTCTAATAGTATTTCATCAGTTGAGTCATAATAAGGAATGGTAGCGGGATATACTCCCCAATTAAGGGCTAAACGGCGACCAGCCTTTTCATTAGGACATAAAGCTAAAACTACAGCGTTAGGTTTTAAATTGGAAATAGTCTTAGCAGTATTACCACTTATAGTAGCAGCACAAATTAATTTAGCATCTAAGCGATTAGCACTTTCGACAACGCTTTCACATATAGCCATAGGAACACTTTTGATTAAAGTATCTTTTCTGGTAATAAAATTAAAGGTTGAATATTTTTCAGTAATTTCACAAATTTTAGCCATAGCTTCGACTGTTTCAATAGGATGTTTACCTACTGTTGTTTCCCCACTTAGCATAACAGCATCAGTTCCATCTAAAACGGCATTAGCGATATCACTAGTTTCAGCTCTTTTAGGACGATTTTGTTCCATCATGGTTTCCAACATTTCGGTAGCAACGACACTAATTTTACCCATTCGGCGGCAGACTTTTATTATTTCTTTTTGAACAATAGGTAGTCTTTCAGATGGCATTTCAGTACCAAGGTCTCCTCTAGCGACCATGGCTCCATCACTAACTTCTAGAATTTCTTCTAGATTATTGAAACCTAACTCACTTTCAATTTTACAAATAATTTGTAAATCTTCACGATTATATTCTTTTAAGATTTTTTTAATTTCTAAAACATCTTCTTTACTAGAAACAAAGGAAATAGCTAAGTACTCTCCCCCATTCATACAAGCATATTTAATGTCTTCTCTATCTTCAGAACTAACATAAGGAATATTTAGTTTAACATTAGGAACACTCATACTTTTTTTATTGCCTAGAACGCCGCCAGCAACAATTTGACAAGTAACGCCATCTTCTTCAAGAGAAATAACTTTTAATTTCATTTTGGCATTTTCTAAAAGAATTTCAGTACCAATCACAAAATCATTTAGAGCTTCAGGGTGATTGACACTAAATCTTTCGGCATTACCTAATACGTTATCTTTGACAATTCTAATGGTATTACCTTCAACTAAGTTTATTTCATTATTTTCAAGCATTCCGCTACGAAATTCTGGTCCTTTGGTATCCCAGAGAATAGCGACGCTGTGATGAGTTCTATCACGAACTTCACGAACAGCATTGATAGCTTGATTTCTTTCTTCTATCTTAGCATGAGTAAAATTTATACGAGCAACGTTCATTCCAGCCATAACCATTTTTTCCATAATATCAGGATCACAACTAGCTGGACCTATGCTGCAGATGATTTTTGTTTTTTTCATAAAATGTCACTCCTTCATAAAATATTATTCTTTTTGTCTACTTTTAATAATTTTAGCAATTAAACTTTATCACAAATTTGCTTATTTTTCAATAAAAAAAAGATAGTTATTTTACGTGTTGACACACTACTATCTTTGACAATTTGGACAATAATAAGTTCCTCGTCCACCGACTTTGATTTTAGTTATGGGGTTGTGACAGGAAGGACAAGGCTGATTTAGTTTACCATGAACTAATAATTCATTTTGAAAAAGGCCATGAACGCCTTCACTAGAAGTAAAGCTTCTAATGGTTGTTCCTCCTAATTCAATGGCTTTTTCTAAAACCTTTCGACAATTATCTATTATAGATTGACATTCTTCGCTGGTAATATCACTTGCTTTACGTAGAGGACTTATTTTACTCATAAAGAGAATCTCATCATCGTAAATATTACCTATGCCGGCAATGATGCTTTGATCAAGCAAAACTGTTTTAATAGGCAGTTTTTTAGAATGGATTTTATTATATAAATATTCTTTAGTTAAGTTTTTATCATTATATTCTAAACCTAAATCTTTTAAAGGTTTGACACTATTAACTTCGGCATTAGGTATTAAATACATTTTACCAAATTTTCGAACATCATGAAAACGAAAACTAAGAGAGTCATCTAAGATAAATTCAACATGTTCATGTTTAGCTAGTTCTTGATTTTTGTCGCGAAACGTAAATTTACCTTCCATTCGAAGATGAATTAGTAAATGGTAGTCATTTAGAGAAAAATCTAAAAATTTTCCTCTAGTATTAATATTATTAATTTTTTGGTGGATAATTTTATTTTGAAATTCTTGAGATGTTGGATAGGCAATAATATTATCCCAATAAACATGACAGTCTGTAATTGTTTTATTTAAAATGCTTTTTTTTAAGGTATTAGCTACAGTTATAACTTCTGGTTTTTCTGGCATAATTATCCCTCTTTCTATTTAGCTTCATACCAGTTGTTGCCAACTTCAATATCAACTTTTAATGGAACATCTAGTTTGAAAGTATTTTCCATAATATCTTTAACTATTTCTTTTACTTCAGCAAGTTCATCATCTAGAACATTGAAAACTAATTCATCGTGAACTTGAATTAACATTTTACTTTTTAAGTTTCTTTTGGCAAATTCTTGGTAAATCTCAACCATTGCTTTTTTTAAGATATCAGCAGCAGTTCCTTGAATTGGAGTATTAAGAGCTATTCTTTCACCACTGCTTCTAATTAAATAATTCTTATTTTTAAGTTCTTCAATTATTCGTTTACGATTCATTAAGGTTTTGACATAGCCACATTTATAAGCTTTGGCCTTGGCCTCTTCCATATATTCTTTAATTCCTGGATAGGTCTGTAAGTAATTATCCATAAAATTTTTAGCGGTTTGAATATCAATACCAAGATCTTCGGAAAGGCCAAAACTACTGATACCATAAAGAATACCAAAATTAACAGCTTTAGCAGTACGGCGCATATCTTTGGTTACTTCTTCAATAGGAACATGAAAAATATCACTGGCGGTCTTGGCATGAATATCTTTATCATCGATAAAGGCTTGAATTAAATTGTTAGCATGAGCAAGAGATGCAAAGATGCGCAATTCTACTTGGGAATAATCACTGGATAAAATTTTTGAATTAGGATCTGGTATAAAGGCTTGGCGTATTAATTTGGCATATTCCATTCTAGCGGGAATATTTTGAAGATTTGGACTAATACTTGATAGACGACCAGTTCTAGTTAAAGTTTGGGTGAAGATAGTGTGAATTCGTCCATCTTCACGAACTTCGGCTTTTAGGCCCACGGCATAATTAGTGTACAATTTACTTAAAGTACGATATTCAAGTATTTTATCAACTATAGGATGAACAAAACGAATTTTATCAAGAATGTCTTTACTAGTTGAAAATTTATTATCTTTTATTTTTTTAGGATAAGGAATTTCTAGATTTTCAAATAGTATGTGTCCTAACTGGGAAGGAGACATGATATTAAATTTTTCATGAGCATCGGCATAGATTTCTTCTTCTAATTTGTCCATTTGAATTTTTAATTCTTTTTCAATGGTTGTTAGATAGTTGGTATCAACTTTTATACCGGTAATTTCCATATCAGCTAAAACACTAGAAAGAGGCATTTCTATATTGTTAAATAAAGGTAGTTCTTCTGCTTCTTCTAATTCTTTTAGTAATTGGTTTTTGGTTTCGTATATAAATTTAGCTTTTTGACAGCATACTTCTTTTAAGTCGTTAGGATCAATTAATTTAGGTTTTTTATCGGTACCATATAGTTCTTCGTATAATGGTATATTGTAGTTTAATTGTTTCGCTACAAAGGCAATATCATCTTTGATAATGTAGTCTAAAAGATAGGTAGCAATTTCGGTATCAAAAATAGTATTGGTAATTTTTATAGCATAATTATTTAATACTACAAGACATCTTTTTAAATCATATGTATATTTATTAGCGGAATTAGAAAAGATATTGGCATAATCTTTGATTTCTTCTTCTTTAATAAAGTATGATTTTTCGCCATCATATAGGCCTATTCCTAAGACTTCACTTTTACTATAAATGGAACCTCTCGTTTCTAAGTAATAGGCAAAATCGGTAGTTGGAAATTGAGATAGGTCTCCGTAAATTAAGGTTTCTTCTTCTTTTTTTTCTTCTTCTTTTTCTTCTTTATAATCGATTTTTTTAAGTAATGAGTAAAATTCAAATTCTTCTAGCTTTTTAACGTACTGGTCTAAATTAACACCTTCATATTTGCAATCTTCAAGTTCAAAATCAAGGGGAACATCTCTATAAATAGTTGCTAGATCATAACTCATATAGGCATTTTCTTTATCTTCTAATAATTTTTCTTTAGTTTTACCGGGAATTTTATCGATATTTTGATATAAGTTATCTAAGTTTTCATATTTTTCTAAGAGATTGATAGCTGTTTTTTCCCCTATTCCTTTTACGCCAGGAATATGATCAGATGGATCACCCATTAAAGCTTTTAAATCAATCATGCGAATTGGTTCAACTTTATAGGTCTTTTTAAATTCTTCCCGATTCATTAAAATATGGCCTGTTTGTTTTAATAATTTAACTTCTACCTCATCACTAATTAATTGTAATAAATCTTTGTCACTACTAACAATAGTTGCGACAAATTGGCCTTCATTATCTACTATTTTAGCAAGTGTTCCGATAATATCATCGGCTTCATAATTATCAATTTCAAAGGATTTAATCCCCATAGCTTTTAAAATTTCTTTAGCTTGAGGAAATTGGACTTTTAGTTCGTCAGGCATTTCTTGACGACCCGCTTTATAACTTTCATACTTATCATGTCTAAAGGTTTTACCTTTGTCAAAAGCCACAACGATGTATGATGGATTTTCTTCTTTAATGATTTTATTCATCATATTAATAAAGCCATATAAGGCATTTGTAGGAAAACCTTTAGAATTTTTCATGATAACACCTTGGTAGGCAGTTGCATAAAAACTTCTAAATAATAAGTTGTTTCCATCGACTAAAATTATTTTTTTCATTTTTTACCACCTACTTTAGTATAACATAAAGTTATCTTGACTGACTATCTTTAATTGTGAAACTAGTTTGTGTTGGAGATGTTTTTTGCGTAATTTTATCTAGTCTTTCTATACGATCAGCAGCAATAAATAGATAAAGCGTAAACGTTAAATACAAGCTAAATATCAATAGTCCTTTCTTAAGTATGTTTTTTAATTTCATAAAAATTCACTCCTTTCTTTCATGATTTAATTATAATACGAACAATTGTACGTGTCAATAAATATTAAAACATTTGTTTGACATTTGACATATTTAATGATAGAATGAAAATATAAAAAGGAGAAAGTTATGGAAAAATTAACAAATCGTCAAGAATTTATATTAAACATTTTAAAAAAATTAATAGCTAAAAATGGTTATCCTCCTACTGTTCGAGAAATTGGAGAACAAGCTAATTTGAATTCACCTGCTACTATTCATTTTCATTTAAAACAATTAGAAGAAAAAGGTTATATCAAAAAAGATTCGAGTAAAAATCGTACAATAGAAATATTAGTACCTAATGAATATTTAGAGAAAGATGACAATGTAATTGATGTACCCTTAGTTGGTAAAGTTACAGCAGGTAACCCTATTGAAGCCATTGAGATGCCTGATGAGTACTTTTCTTTACCGGCTAATTTAATTAATACTAAGAATGAAGTCTTTACTTTACGAGTAAGTGGAGAATCAATGATAAATGTTGGTATTTATGATGGAGATATATTGGTAGTAGAAAGAAAGAATACAGCTCATAATGGGCAAACAGTGGTAGCTATGAATAGTAATAATGAAGCTACTGTAAAAACTTTTTATAAGGAAGATGGCTATTTTCGTTTACAACCAGAAAATGATACGATGGAACCAATCATTTTAAAAGAGGTAACGATTTTAGGAATTGTTATTGGTTTATATAGAAAATTATAAGGATAAAAAAATTGCTACTGAAAAGTAACAATTTTTTATTTGAGAAAATATCTAAGTATATAACTGGATATTAATAAACCAGCACTTGCTGGAACAAAAATAGCGGAACTAGGTGTGCGACTATGATTTTTATAAGGTGGTTCTTTAGAAGCTAAAACAGTAATCTTATCGGTAATTTTGTTGTCTTTTACAAATTTTCGTAAAAGTCTAGCTAAAGGGTCATAAGAAGTTTTAGCTAAAGTAGTTATTTCTAATTGGGAAGGATCAAGCCGATTACCGGTTCCCGTACAAGTTATAAAAGGAATTTTTTTAGCTAAGCAGTTGGTGATGACAGCTTTTTTAGCTGGTAGGGAATCACAAGCATCAACAAAGAAATCAATAGGATAATTAAATAAGTCTTCTATATTATCTTCGTTAATAAACTTTGAAATTTTTATTACTTGACAAGTATTATTTATATCTTTAATACGCTCTTCTAAAACATCAGTTTTTAATTTATTTAAAGTTGATGATAAAGCAATAATTTGCCTATTTATATTAGATTCTTCAATAGTATCAAAATCAACTAAAATAAGGGTTCCAATATTACAACGAGCAAGGGATTCAACAACATAACCACCTACACCACCGCAACCTAAAACAAGAACAGTTTTGGTTTGTAAATTACGTAAGTTAGTTGAATTAATTAAGGATTCTAATCTAGAAAATTTAGGCAACTTTTGAAAACTCACTTTCTTCTTTTATTTTAATTAATTGTTTTTGTTTTTGATTTGCTGATTTGATTAAAGATAAAGGTTTTTGATAAATTAAGTTATTAATATAAGAAATTTTAGTATAAATGTCGCGATTAGATAAAGCCATATTGTAGTAATTACGAAGGCTTCTTGAGTCTTTAGTATTAATTACCTCTAAAGCTCGTAAAACATCTTGAAGACTATCTTCAGGTATAGTGGTATCAGATATAATAGTACAATCAAAGTTATTAATAAAATCAAGGGTATCTTGTAAATCAGCTATTTTTTCTCTTTTAAATAATTCAGGCCACATACTTTTGTCATTTTCTTTAACAATATGTTGTAATTTAGCTATTTTTTCATCAGTTAAATGGTCCCCTACTCCTAGTTTTTCAAAGGAAAGATAACGACCTCTATTAGTACCAGGTATTTCTTTACGCATATCTGTTAAAACGCAACTATATAGTTTATCAAGATTTTCATTAACCTTTCTAGGAGGTTGAGCTATTTTATAGACATCGTAAAAAGTAGAAGAAGCTTCTTCTTTAGTAGTAATTAAAAAATCACGAGGATGTAATAAGGATTTACTTCTTACAAAATCAATAGAAGCAGATATATCTTTAGAGTCTTTAAAACTGGAGTCGGAAAATTTTTCACGGTTTACAATGATATCACTTTCTTTGGCATCATCAAAACAAACTTTTTCGCGAATTTTTTCAGCTGACTTAAGTTTAACTTGCACATTCATGATACGATTTTTATTAACTATTGGTAATATTAACATTTGATATTCACCTCGTAGGCTTTATTTTAACATAAATCAATCTAAAAAGCAAGATTTTAAGGTTTTTAGGCATAAAAATGTTAAATGAAAAAGTAAATTGCGTTTAAAAATAAAGAGTTGAAATTTAGTCTTTCATCTACTTTAGTCAAGG
>CANQSQ010000017.1 GCA_947626565.1 uncultured Bacilli bacterium | reverse complement strand
AGCACACGCTTGATAAGCGTGGGGTCACAGGTTCAAGTCCTGTCAGGTCCACCATTAATAATGCCTCAATAGCTCAGTTGGTTAGAGCACTTGACTGTTAATCAAGGGGTCCTAGGTTCAAGTCCTAGTTGGGGCGCCATATGGCGAGTTGGTGAAGCGGCTTAACACACTGCCCTTTCACGGCAGCATTCACGGATTCGAATTCCGTACTCGTCACCAATCGAAAAAAATACCATTGGTTAGCAATGGTTTTTCTTTTTTTCTAGTCTACCTTTTTCAAACTCCTATTAGTAATAGCCAAACAGTAAGAGTAGGGGACTAACAAAAAGACACAGGCTGAAATACTTTTTGTATTGACATAACTCACAAATTATTGTAATATTATAAGTACGGACGCACTGGAGTAGTACTCAAGAGGCTGAAGAGGCGCCCCTGCTAAGGGTGTAGGTCGGGCAACTGGCGCGAGAGTTCAAATCTCTCCTACTCCGCCATATAAAAATGAAACTCTTTTTTAAGAGTTTTTTTGTTTTTATCTCAAAAAATTACTCTCATCATCATATTATAACTAATAAAATCATTTTACATCTTTGATTTTACGTGTTATACTTTACTCAGGAGTAGATGTAAATGATAAAATTACTAAAAAAATTTCTTAATAACTATGATTACATAAATGAATATTATAATTTTTTAGTTAATAAAACTAAGAAGTTAGAATATGTTGGAATTACAAATGAATGGCTCATCGACAACTTCTATTTATTAGTAGAGCATAAGACTAGCATTTTAACCAATAAAAAGATTATTAAAAAAAGTGCTAAAGAATTAGATAACATCTATCTATGTCTTAAAAGTATTATAGCTAAAAACAACTATAATATAGATTATAAAATCTTAATAAATGAACTACGTAAATATCAAAAAGAAACAAAAACAACTTTTACTTACAAAGAAATTAAAACTATTAGAACAGCTTTAGTTTTTGTTTATACAGAAAAATTAAAAAGTCTATGTATTGATGAATATAATAAATTACTTGAAAGTGAAAAAATTACTAAAATTATTAAAGATAAATCCATTGAAACAATAGAACTTGATGATTTTCATTTAGATAGTTATTCTGATAATAATAAGAATTATTTTATTTTTGAATTAAATAATCAATTGAAAGAATTAGGTTCTAAAAGCAATATTATATTTAAAGAATTAAATGAAACATTAGAAAATCAACAAATTAGTTTAAAAGATTTAATCAACGAAGAATATCAAAAGAAAATGGATAATGATATTTTAATATCTAATATATTTAATGACTTAAAAGAATTTTTTGAAATTTATGATGAAGATTTATTTGAAAAAATATCTAAAGTTGAAAAATTATTATTAAGTGATGAAGTATATAAAAAGATGACCGATGAATCTAAAGAATTATATCGAGATCAACTTCTCCATCTTGCAAAAAGTAAACATCAAGACGAATTAACTTTCTTAGAAAAATTAATGGAAAAAAAGAAAAATGATAGTTCCTACCATATTGGCTTTGATTTATTTAAAAAAGACAATAAAGGTAAAAATGTTATTTTTTATTTAATAACCATCGTTTTTGTAACTATCTTAATTTCTTTTTTAATTTCTAAATATTTTATAAAATGCCGTATCTTAGGTTTCTTAATTTTATTAATACCAGTTAGTCAATTATTTAGTCAATTATTTAATCAATTTTTAATTAAGGTTGTTCCAACTAAAATTTTACCTAAACTTGATTATTCTAAAGGTATACCTGAAGAATCTAAAACAATGGTAGTTATTCCTACCATTGTTGCTTCTAAGGATAAAGCTAAGAAAATGCTTGATACTTTAGAAACATATTATTTAATAAATAAAAGTGATAATCTTTACTTTACTTTATTAGGTGATATTAAATCTAGTAATAATTTGGTAGAAAAAGTTGATCAAGAAATAGCTGAATTTGGTGAACAATACGCTGAAGAATTAAATAAAAAATATAATAAGAAAATATTTTATTTCTTATTCCGTAAAAGAGTATGGAATGAAAAAGAAGATTGCTTCTTAGGTTATGAAAGAAAACGTGGAGCATTACTTCAATTTAATAAAATTTTACTTGGTGAATATATTGATGAAGTTAAATATTTTAATGTCAATATGCTTCATGACCAACATTTAGGTATCAAATACGTTATTACCTTAGATGCTGATACTAGATTAGTTCTAAATACAGCTCTTAATTTAGTAGGAGCTATGGCTCATCCTCTTAACAGACCAGTGCTAAATAAGAAAGGCACTAAAGTAATTAAAGGTTATGGAATCATGCAACCTCGTGTTAGTGTAGATATTGAAGCCACTAATCGTAGTTTATATAGTCAAATATTTGCTGGTATTGGTGGATTTGACACTTATTCAGCCATTGTTCCTAATGTTTATCAAGATACTTTTGGTGAAGGAAGTTTTGTAGGTAAAGGTATATATGATTTAGAAACTTTTGATAAAATCTTATCTAATACATTCCCTGAAAATTTAATATTATCTCATGATTTATTAGAAGGTAATTATTTACGTTGTGCTTATATTTCTGATATAGAATTAATTGATGATTTCCCATCTAAGTTTTTAACTGATATTACGAGACATCATCGTTGGGCTCGTGGTGATACCCAAATAATAGGGTGGTTAGGTACTAAAGTTCGTAATAAAAACAACAAAAAAATTAATAATCCTATTAATATATTAGGAAAATTTAAAATATTAGATAATATTGTCAGAATGTTTTTACCAGCTATGTTATTAACTACTTTAATATTAGCTATTTTATTTACTGGAAAATTATCTATTTGGTGGATTTTGTTTGTTATGTTAGAAATTGCCATACCAATTCTTTTCTTCTTATATGGCAAAAAATATCGTAATAAAAAAGAATCTAAAACCGTTTATTACAAGAATTTATTTTTTGGTGGTAAAAGTGTTGTTCTTCGTTCTTATATCGTTTTAGCAACCTTACCATATTACACCAAATTGTATATGGATGCTTTCTTCCGAACTATTTACCGTCTAACTATTTCTCACAAAAATCTTCTTAATTGGATTACTGCTGAAGAAGTAGAAAAAACAGTTAATGGCTCTCTTCTAAATTACCTACGTAATTTTATCATTAATCTTGTTGTAGCCGTTGCTTTAATAGTTATTGGATTCGTTCTTCATAATTATCAAGCTCTAGTTTTAGCTGCTATCTTTATCAGTGCTCCTTTTATCTTATGGTGGGTAAGTTCTGATCTTTCAACTAAAGAACCAGAGTTAAAAGAGAAAAAGATTGAATATTTAAAAGATTTAGCTCTATCTACTTGGAATTATTTTGGCGATAATTTAACTGAAGAATATAATTATTTAATCCCTGACAATTATCAAGAAAATAGAGAACAAAAATTTGATTTAAGAACCTCTCCAACAGCTATTGGATATTCTATTTTAAGTGTTATTGGAGCTTCTGAACTAGACTTTATTTCTTATGAACAAAGTTTAGATTTATTACATAAAATATTTGCTAGTGTTGAAGATTTAGATAAATGGCATGGTCATTTATACAACTGGTATGATATTAAAAATAAAAAAGTTATACCTCCATTCTTTGTTTCAACAGTAGACTCTGGAAACTTTGTTGCTTGTGTTGTAGTTGCTCGTGAATACGCTAAAAAATTAAAAGATGAAAAATTATTAAAAATATGTGACAAAATTATCAAAAATACCAATTTTAAAAAGCTATATACTAAAAAAGATGTTTTCAGTATTGGTTACGATGAAAATGAAGGTAAATTGTCAGCTTATAATTACAATAAATTTGCTAGTGAATCACGTCTTACTAGTTACCTAGCTATTTGCTTAGGTGATGCTCCAAGTAAACATTGGTTTTCCCTAGATAAATCTCTAACTGCTTACAAAGGCCACAAAGGTTTAATTTCTTGGAGTGGAACTTCTTTTGAATACTTCATGCCTTTATTATTTTTAAAGAATTATCCTAATACTTTATTTGATGAGTCATATCACTTTGCTGCTTTCTGTCAAAAAGAATACATTAATAGTGTTTCTTCCAAATTACCTTGGGGTATTAGTGAGTCAGCCTATAGTGAATTAGATAATGCTTTAAACTATAAATATAAAGCTTTCTCAACTCCTTATTTAAAAGCTAAAGAGGATAAAGAAAATAGAATTGTTATTTCACCATACGCCTCAATTATGGCTCTAGAGTTATTTCCTGAAGATGTCTACAACAACATTGAAAAATTTAAGAACATGGATATGATTGGTAAATATGGTTTCTTTGAATCATATGATTATGACAATCGTGAAATAGTAGCCGCTTATTTTGCTCATCATCAAGGAATGATTTTAGCTGGTTTAGTTAATTATCTAAAAAAGGATGCTATTAAAAATCTTTTTTATGAAAATGTCAATATCAAAACTTTTGATATTCTACTAAAAGAAAAAGTTCAAGTTAAAACTACTATTGATATGAAAATGGCTCGCTACAAAAAATATGACTATAACAAAGAAAAAATTGAAAATGACATTAGATACTTTAATTATATTTCTTACATGCCTGAAGTATCAGTCTTATCCAATAAGAAATACGCCTTACTAATGAATGATCGTGGTAATAGTTTTTCTAGGTATCGTACCCTACAATTAAATAGATACCGCAAAGTAACAGAACAAGATTATGGTATTTTTATGTTCGTTAAAGATTTAAAAACTAAATATGTTTGGAGTAATACTTTTGCTCCTATGAATATAAAACCTGATAAATATGAAGTTGTTTTTGCGGCTGATAAAATTAAATTCTTAAGAGCTGATAGTGATATTACTACTAAGACAGAAATAGTAGTTACTAAAAATCATCATGCTGAAATTAGAAAAATTACTTTCCGCAATGACTCTGAAGAAGCTAAAGAACTAGAACTTACTACTTATACTGAACCAATTTTATGTGAAAATATGGATGATATAAGTCATAAAGTCTTTAGTAATATGTTTATTTCTTCTGAATATGACAATAAGTATAATGCTATTATCGTTAAAAGAAATAGTCGTAAAGAAAATAAAATAAATAGTTACATGGTTAATCGTTTAATTATTGATAAACCTGATACAACTTATTCTTATGAAACTGAACGTTCTAATTTTATTGGTCGAAATCATTTATTAAATAATGCCATTGCTTTAGATAAAGACTTATCTAATTTTGCTGGTGACAATCTAGATCCTATTATTTCTTTACGTAATAAAATTACAGTTGAACCTAATAGTGAAAAAGTTGTTTACTTATTAGTTGGTTTTGGTCGTAGTAAAGAACAAATTAATAATATTTTAAATGCTTATAATAACGAATATGAAATTGAAAAAACCTTTAAGATTGCTCCATTAATGAATATTGTCAACACCAAAAACATGAACATTACTGGAGAAAAAATGCGTATCTTCAATATCATGTTAAATTATCTTTATCAAACTACTAGAATATCAGTTAATGAAGAACGTATGAATATTTTAAGAGAAAGTGCTGCTGGTCAATCAGCCTTATGGAAATTTGGAGTTAGTGGTGACCGTCCAATAATTCTTGTTGAAATTCATGACATTAGCGATATAACATTTGTTATGGATATCTTAAAAGCCTTTGAATATTATAAGAATAATTCCATTTTTGTAGATATCATTATTATTAATAGTGAAAATGGTCAATATGCTAAGTCTATCAAGAAACAAATTGATGATGAAATGTACCGCATGTATACTCTTAATAGTTTCTATCATACACCTGGTTCTATTACGGTAATTAATTCTAGTGATATTTCTAGAGAAGAAAGAACGGTCTTAGACTTAGTTCCAAGACTTAGATTCATCATCGAAGATCATAAATCATTAAAAGAAGCTGTTGAAGAACTTCAATTAAATAATCGTATTAGTGATTATCCTACTTATCCTGTAGAAACAACTATTCCTATGAAAAATCAAGAGCGTTTGATTTTTGATAATGGTTATGGTGGCTTTAAAAATAATGGCCGTGAATATGTCATTTATAATAAGGATACTCCAGCTCCTTGGAGTAATGTTATTGCCAATAATAACTTTGGAACAATAGTTACAAATAATGGTTGTGGCTTTACTTATGCCTACAACTCTGGGGAATTTAAAATTACTTCTTGGAATAATGAAATGGTTGTAAATGATAAAAGTGAAGGTTTTAAATTTGATGGCAAAATATTTGATCCTACTAAGTGTACTCATGGTTTTGGTTATTCTATTTTAGAAAATGAAACTAAAGATTTAAAGAAAGAGATAACTGAATTCGTTGCTAAAGAAGAAAATGTTAAACTTTATCTTATGAAATTAACTAATAAACATAAAACTTCAACTACATTTGAAATTGATTTCTGGATAAATCCAACTTTCGGTAATTTTGAAGAAAAAACATCTCGTCACATTTTAACCGAATTTATGGGTAATGATAATTATCTAAAAATGCGTAACGTTTACAGTAACGATTTTAGTGATATCAATGTCTTTATGACATCTAGTGAAAAAATTAAAGCTGGTATTTGTGACAAGACCCTTATCAAGAGTGTCCTTATTGATATTGAACTTGAACCACTTGAAGAAAAAACACTTGTCTTTGCTTTAGGATGCAGTAAGAGTGATAAAGAAAATTTAGAACTAATTTCTAAATATAGTAATATTGCTAATGTTAAAAAGGAATTAAAACTTGTTAAAGAATACTGGAATAAGACTCTTAGAACAGTAGAAGTAAAAACTCCTGATTTAAGCTTTGACTATGTAGTCAATGGTTGGTATTTATATCAAACAATATCTTCTCGTATCTTGGCTCGAGCTGGTTTTTACCAAGTAAGTGGAGCTTTCGGTTATCGTGACCAACTTCAAGATTCCCTAAATATCGCTTTAATAAAACCAGACTTTACTAGAAAACAAATTCTTATAAATGCTGCTCATCAATTTAAAGAAGGCGATGTCCTTCATTGGTGGCATGAAAAGAATCACTTTGGTTTAAGAAGTAAATATAAAGATGATTACTTATGGCTTGTTTATGCTACTTGTAATTACATTGATATTACAGGAGATTATCAAATATTAGATGAACAAGTTCCATATGTAGCAGGACCAATTTTAAGTGAATATGAACATGAAAAAGGCCTTATCTTTAGTTATACTGAAGAAACAGAAACTCTTTTAGAGCATTGCCTTAAGTCTCTAAGACTATCTATGAATTCTTTAGGAGCCCATAAATTACCATTAATTGGTGGTGGTGACTGGAACGATGGAATGAATAGAGTAGGTATAAAGGGTAAAGGAGAGAGTGTTTGGTTAGGTTTCTTCCTATACATATGTATTGATTCCTTTACTAAAATACTAAAGAAATATACTCCTAAGACATCCATTAAAGAGTTTGTAAGTTTTAATGAAAAATTAAAAGAAAATCTTAATAAAAAAGCTTGGGATAAAGAATATTATTTAAGAGCTTTCTTCGATAATGGAGACAAACTAGGTAGTAAAGAAAATAGTGAATGTAAAATTGATTTAATTTCTCAAAGCTTTTCTATCATTAGTGGTGTTATTCCTAAAGACCGCATTCAAAAAGTTATAACTAGTGTTCAAGAAAACTTAGTTGATGAAAATATTGGTATAGTTAAATTATTAACTCCACCTTTTGAAAAATCGCTAAATAATCCTGGTTACATCATGGATTATCATAAGGGAATTCGTGAAAATGGTGGTCAATATACTCATTCAGTATCTTGGTATCTAATTGCTTTAATTAAAGCTGGCTACCATGATCGTGCTTATCGCTATTTCCAAATGATTAATCCTATTGAGAAATCTCAAACCTTGGAGCAAGCTGACAAGTATCGTGTTGAACCATATGTTATAGCCGCTGATATTTACTCCGCTAAGAACTATGCTGGTCGAGGTGGTTGGACTTGGTATACTGGTTCATCTGGTTGGTTCTATAATGTTGCGACTCAAAAAATTATAGGTTTAAATAAACAGGGTGATAAATTAAAATTAAATCCAAAAATGCCAATAGCTTGGGATAGCTTTAAAGTCGTTTATCATTATATGGATACTACCTATAATATTGAAGTCCTAAAAGATGGTAAAGATGAAATGACCTTAGATAATAAGAAGGTTACAAATAATACCATTTCTTTAGACAATGATCAAAAAGAACATACTATCATTTTACATATTAAAAACTAAGCTTAAGAGTGTTGTCCAAGCACAATACTCTTTTCTTATGAACAACTACTTTCTAAAAAAAAGAACTAGTATTTGTAACTTCATCAATTTACTAATTAATACTATACGTGTTATAATAATATTGATATGGAGGTTTATATGGTATCATTTGATTTTAATACATATACAAATAAGTTCATTTATGAACAAGATAAAGCTAAATATTTAGCGCAAAAAACAACTATTATAAATGCTTTAAACACCAGCGATATGGCTGGTTGGACAAAATTGATTTCTGCTGATACTTTAGACCATATCACTAAAGTTGTCCAAAAAGTCAAAGAAAATTCTACCTGTCTAGTTGTCATTGGTATTGGTGGCTCATTCCTTGGTAGTTTAGCTGTTAATGATATGCTAAAGCCATATTTTAAAGACCAATCTTTTGAAATAATTTATGCTGGAACTACATTATCTAGTAAATATATGACTGAATTATTAAATTATTTAAAAGATATTGATTTTTCTGTAAATGTTGTCAGTAAGAGTGGAACTACACGAGAAACTACAATTACTTATAATTTAATAAAAAAATTATTGGTTGAAAAATATTCTCCTACTGAACTAAAAAATCATATTATTATTACTACTGATTCAACTAAAGGACCCCTAAGAGAAGAAGCTACTGCCTATCAATATGAATCATTCAATATTCCTGATGATATTGGCGGCAGATATTCCTTTTTAACCCCAGCTCATCTTTTTCCTCTTGCCTTTAATTATGATATTTTAAAATTTGTTAAAGGCTATGAACAAGGAAAAAAACATCTAGATATGGCTTATGAATATGCTGTAACTAGACAAATTCTTTATCACCAAAATAAAGTAGTAGAAAATTTTTGTGTCTATGAACCTAATATGTCATATTTTACTGAATGGTTAAAACAATTATTTGCTGAAACAGAAGGCAAAGACAATAAAGGTATTCTTCCTATTTCTACCATTCATACTAGAGATCTACATTCTCTAGGGCAATTCATTCAAGAAGGACACAAAATAATGTTTGAAACTTTTCTTAAAATTACCAAATCTAACTATTTGAAATATCAACAAAATGACTTACATAATATTAATAATATAGTTCTAGATTCAGTTATCAAAGCTCATTACTCTGGTAATGTTCCTTGTCTTATTATTAATATAGAAGAATTAAATGAAGAAACCATTGGTGAATTAATTTATTTCTTTCATTTAAGTGCTGCATTTAGTGGTTACTTATTTGGAGTTAATCCTTTTACTCAACCAGGAGTAGAAGTTTATAAAAATGAGGTGAGAAAAAATTTAGAATAGGAGAGTGATAAATTGCTAATAACTCAAAAAGAAATTTTAACAAAATATGCTGAATCTGTCCAAGCTCTTTCCAATGATAAAATAAAAACAGCTGATATCGTTGCAACTATAACTACCAGTTCTAAAAAAATAAAAAATTTAGAAGACATCCAACAGATTTTTCGCAAATATACTAACCAATTAATTATATCTAAAGAACATCAAGAATTAGGAGATGCTCTAACTAATGGTTTAACTGAAGTCTTATCCCAGTTATTCTTTAACTATACTTATCCTGGTTTAAAAATGAAGTGTCAGCATAGTATTTATGCTGAAAGCTGTGTTGTTGATATATTAGTAGATGTCATTGGTAAACAAGAATGTATTATTCTTTTACTAGCCCAACCTGGTGTTTTTGATAAATACTTACGTAACATTTCTTATAAGAAAACTAATTTATTAAATTATTTGCAACAACGCCTAGCTACTATAACATCTCATAGTTTAGCAACATCGCAAATAAGTAAATCAACAGCTATCATTGATTGCTGTGAAGCTATAAGTGATTGTCATGACAATCTTACTTTTTCTAAAGGATATGCTTATGAAAAAAAATAAAATAATTGTTAATAGTTTTTGCTTACTTCTTTTTTTTATAATTATGCTTCTTGTTATATTAAAGCAAACATCTTCTTTTGATTCTTTTATCTATCAACTATTGATAAACTTTCGTTGCCCTGTACTTGATTCTTTTTTTAAAACTATTACTGTCCTTGGTAACAAAAATATGATTATAATTACGCTACTGCTTTTTATTCTTCTTTTTCATGATAAAAAAGCTTTAGTCTTAGTTATAAATGTTTTTTCTTGTATTGGTCTTAATTCTTTAATTAAACATATTATTAGACGTCCTAGACCATCTGTAAAGCATCTTATCAAACAAGGCGGTTTTTCTTTTCCAAGTGGCCATGCGATGATATCTATTTGTCTTTACGGTTATCTACTTTATCTAGTACATATAAAAATAAAAAACAAATGGCTCAAATTACTTTTAGAAATATTACTATTATTTATAATTATTTCTATTGGACTTAGTCGTATCTATGTAGGAGTACATTATCCTACCGATATAATAGCTGGCTATTGCTTAGCTTATGTTATTTCAAATATAATTATTTATAGTACTAATGATTATTTTAAGGGGGTATAATAATGACTAAAATAGTAGTAGCAAATTTTACTACTTTAATTGATGCTGAAGAAGCTATTTCAACTGCTACTATGTTACAAATAGAACAAATTCGCCATGAGGCCTTGTTCGTTGTAACTACTTCAAAATCTTATCAAGAAGTTCTAAATTATAATACATCTTTTCCGTTTATTGATTACATTATTTCTCTAAATGGTGCTTATTTATATAACGTCAATCAAAATAAATGTCTTTATCAAAAGAAAATAGCAACTAAAACTTTAAATAATTTAAAAAAACTTTTTCCTGAGGAAGAAATAACTTATTTTACTGATGATCTTAATAACGTCTTACAAATTGCTTTAGTAAATAACCCTCACAATGTCCAAAAACTAGAAACTGCTAATTTAGACATCAATATCTATGAAATAAACAAGCAATTATTTCTTACATCTTCTTTAACCAGTAAAAGCAAATGTCTATCTAAGATTACTTCTAAAAAATCTCCTTTGGATATTTACATTATCGCTAATGACTCTTCTGATATATCATTACTTACTAAAACAACTAACATTTTTTATACTCCAAATATGACCAAGTCCCTTTCTAAGAAATTAGCTCTAAAGAAAAAGACTCCTAAATCAATTGACCTAATTTTACAAACTATTACTAAGTTAATGAATTCTTCTAAATAAAGCGTATGAGGTGTTTATGAAAAAATCTACCAAAATTATCCTAAGTATAACTATTATTATGATTATTTGTATAATAAGTTATTTTACCTATTCTTATTATCAAAGTAAACTAACTAAGAATTTAAAAAATAGTAGTTGGATGAGTGACAATATTGCTATCGTTAAAGATGCATCCTTAGGACCAAATATATATAAAGTATATAAAAATAAAAATATTTCTATTTATAATTTAAACTATCAAAAAACTATCTCTCAAAAGATAAAAGAATTAACTACTAAAATGACTAATGAATATATTGTTATTTATAATCCTTATGGTACTAATACCTTAAGCTTAAATATTTATTTTAAAGATACTAGTGATTTTAGTTCAATTAGTTATGATATAACTACTGATGAGTCTAATATCCCTACTTATACCAATACTTTATTATCTACTAAAAATACTAAGGCTTACCAAATAATAGGTTTAGTAGCTGATACCAACAATAAAATATCATTAACCATTTCTAAGAATAATAATCAATCCGTCCACTCATCATTTAACATTAATATGAGTGATATTGAATTAATTAGTCAAGCTCAATTAACAGTTACTGAAGGTAAAAGTAGTAAAGAATTAGCTCCTGGACTTTATGCTATGCTAGGTAATGATTCTGATACTAAAGATTATTTAGCCTTATATGATAATAATGGTATTATTCGTAGTGAAATTCCTATTCTTAGTCATCGTGTCCAAAATATCTTATTTAAAGATAAAAAAATGTATTTTAGTATTTCCCAAACACAAATTGTCGCTATGAATAATCTTGGAGAAATAACGGCTATTTATGATACTGGTAAATATGAACTTCATAATGACTATACTTTTGATGATGCTGGCAACTTATTAGTTTTAGCAAGTAATACTACTAAAGATACGGAAGAAGATTGTATAATTAAGATTAATACGCAAACTAAAGAAGTAACCGAAGTAATAGACTTTGCCAAAATTTTTAAAGATTACGTTAAAACCTGTCAATTAGATACTGAAAGTACTCGTGATGAAGGTACCGATGGTCTTGACTGGCTACATTTAAATTCCCTAGATTATGTTGGCGACAACTTATATTTAAGTAGTAGAGAAACATCATCTCTTTTAAAAATAGCGCACTTATCTACTGAACCTCAATTAGAATACATTATAAGTAATAAAAATTTTTGGCAAGATACCGCCTTTGCTTCTTATGTCTTTGAACCAATTGGTGATTTTAAAATTCATGCTGGTCAACATAATGTTAAATATTTACCAAGTTCTAATCCTGATGAATATTATCTTCATTTCTTCAACAATAACTATGGCGTATCAAAAAGTCAACCGGCTTTTAATTATCAGGATATTTCTATTACTAATGATAATGCTTTTCAAGGTGACAATTCCTACTATTACAAGTATAAAGTTAATGAAAAAAACAAAACATTTGAATTAGTTGATAGTTTCAAAGTTGATTATTCAGGACTAGGTAGTAGTATTCAAAACTTGTCTAATGATAATATTTTAGTTGCCTCTGGTACGCCTGGTCTTTTTGCTGAATATGATGAGGAACATAATTTAATAAAAAAATTTACTGCTAAGCTCAATAAATATTCTCTATATCGTGTTTACAAATATGATTTTACTAACTTTTGGTTTCAAAAAACTACGTAATTTAGAAAGATAGGTGAAAAAATGAAAATAACCGTTCAAAAAGAAATGCCTTTATTAGAGTATTTATATGCTAATTTAGATATGCCTAAAAAAAGAATTAAACAGTATTTAAGACATGGTTCAATCTTTATAAATAATAATAAAGTAACTCAATACAATTACCAATTATATCCTGGTATGACTATCCAAATTGATACTAAAACCAAAACTAAAACAAATCTTCCTTTTGAAATTGTTTTTGAAGATGATAACATAATAGTGGTCAATAAACCAAGTGGTCTTCTAACTATTGCCACTCTTAAAGAAAAAGAAAAAACTCTTTATCATATGGTTCGAGAATATTTACTGACGAAAGATAAAACGGCTCACATATTTATTGTTCATCGCCTAGATAAAGATACCAGTGGCATTGTTATATTAGCTAAAAACGAAAAAATCAAAAACATGCTTCAAAGTAATTGGAATGAAATTGTTCAAGTACGAGAATATATTGCTGTTGTCCATGGTACTTTACCAACTAAAGAAGGTAGAGTAGAGCAATACCTTCAAGAAACAGCTACTAACCTAACTTATGTATCTAAAAATAACTCAGGTAAAAAAGCTATTACTAACTATAAAGTTTTAAAAGAAAATAATAACTATTCCTTATTACAAATTAATATCGAAACAGGACGCAAAAATCAAATTAGAGTGGCCTTAAATAGTTTAAAACATCCTATTGTGGGAGATAAAAAATATGGTTTAAAAAATGATTCTGCTAAAAGATTGTTTCTTCATGCTAATCGTTTAAAATTATATTATGCTCCCTTAAAAAAAGACTTATTATTTGAAGTATCAACTCCCCATGAGTTTAAAAATTTGGTAAAATAAAATTAGAATAAAAAAGGAGAATCTTATGAAAAAATATCTTATACCTATTATTGTTGTTTTAGTACTTATTAATGCTGTACTATTTGTTTATGCTACGAAAGATGCAAAACTATCACCTAAACAAACGCATAAAAAAGCCGAAGTTAAAGAGGAAAAAGTAGTTTCTAATGACTTAGACAAATACAAAGGACTATTATTTGAACCATTTTACGAAAAAGCTCTGAAAACGGTTCAAAATATGTCTCTTGAAGAAAAAGTAGGGCAAGTTTTCCTTGTTCGCTACAATTTAGAAAATGTAGCTAATGAAGCTAATTATTATCCTGGTGGTTATATTTTATTTGCTAAAGATTTTGAAAATCATACTAAAGATAGTTTAAAAGCTGAAATAGCTAATGACCAAAAGTTAAGTAAATATCCCTTAATTATCGCTGTAGATGAAGAAGGTGGTACTGTTACCCGAGTAAGTCGTTTTAAAGCTTTCCGAAATGAGAAGTTTCCATCTCCTCAGACCATTTTTGCTCAAGGAGGCTATCCTTTATTAGAACAAATTGAAAAAGAAAAAGCTGACTTACTTTTAAGTCTAGGCATAAATACTAATTTAGCTCCAGTTGCTGATGTATCTACCGATAGTAATGATTTTATTTATGATCGTAGTTTTGGTAAGAATGCCACTGAAACAGCTGAATATGTTAAAAACATGGTTAATTATAGTAAAACTAATAAAATAAATGCTTGTTTAAAACATTTTCCAGGATATGGTAACAATGTTGATACACATACAGGTATAGCCGTTGATGACAGAAGCTATGCTAATTTTACCGAAAACGACTTTTTACCTTTTAAAGCTGGAATTGATGCCGGTGTTCCTAGCATCTTAGTGTCTCATAATGTTATCAATTCTATAGATAGTACTCATCCTGCTTCCTTAAGTGAAAAAGTTATTGGTGAATTACGTAATACTTTACAATTTAGTGGAGTAGTAATTACCGATGACTTAGCTATGGATGCCGTTAAAAGTTATGTTGAAAATGGCGAAGCTGCCACTCTAGCTTTACAAGCGGGAGATGACATGATTATTACCAGTGATTTTATAAATATGTATAATGAAGTGTTAAATTCTGTAAAAAATGGTACAATAAAAGAAGAAGTTTTAGATGAAGCAGTTATTAGAAATACAGCTTGGAAATATGCATCTAATTTATATTAGGAGGTTTTTATGACAGATAAAGAATTATATCAGAATTATCCAAATTATTTAGATCAAGAAGTTACCTTAGAAGGTTGGATTAAAAATCATCGTAAACAAAAAGATTTTGGTTTTATTTCCTTCTCTGATGGAACTTTCTTTACTCCCATTCAAATTGTTTATGACAATAACTTAGCTGACTTTGATGATATCCAAAAATATCATATTGGCAGTTCTGTCCAAGTAGTTGGTAAAGTAGTTAAATCACCCAAAGATTCTCAACCTTTTGAAATTCAAGCTACTAGTATTTGTTTGATAGGGGATTGTCCCGAAGATTATCCTATTCAACCTAAAAAACATACCCGTGAATTTTTAAGAGAACAAGCTTATCTTCGTCCTCGAACTAATTTATTTCAAGCTGTTTTTCAAATTCGTAGTAAAGCATCTTTTGCTATTCATGATTATTTTCAACAAAGAGATTATGTTTATTTTCACGCTCCTTTAATTACTGCTAGTGATTGTGAAGGAGCTGGTGAAATGTTCCATGTAACAACTCTAAATCTCGAAAATATACCTAAAAATAAAGATGGTAGTGTTGATTATACCCAAGACTTCTTTAATAAAGCTGCTTCTTTAACTGTTTCTGGACAGCTTCAAGCTGAAACCTTTGCTTTAGCTTATAAGAAGACTTACACCTTTGGACCAACTTTCCGAGCTGAAAATTCCAATACTAAAACCCATGCTTCTGAATTTTGGATGATTGAACCTGAAATTGCCTTTTGTGATTTAGATGGTGATATGGATATTATGGAAGATATGTTAAAATATGTCGTTCAATATGTCCTAGACCATTGTCCAGAAGAATTAAAATTCCTAGATAGTTTCGTTGAAAAAGGTTTAATTGATAAATTACAAAATCTTATTTCTAAAAAAGCCGTTCGTATTACCCACCAAGAAGCTATCAAAATATTAAAAGATTCTGGTAAAAAATTTGAATTTATGCCTGAATATGGTGAAGATTTAGCTCGTGAGCATGAAAAATACTTAACTGAAGAAAAATATCATGCTCCTGTATTCGTTTATGATTGGCCTAAAGATATTAAAGCCTTTTACATGCGCGTAAATGATGATGCCAAAACGGTTGCTGCCGTTGATTTGTTAGTACCAGGTTCTGGTGAATTAATGGGCGGTTCCCAAAGAGAAGAACGATATGATGTCTTACTAAAACGTATGCAAGAAATGCACGTAGGTACTGAAGAACTAGATTGGTACTTAAAACTAAGACAATATGGTGGTTGTCCACATTCTGGCTTTGGTATGGGCTTTGAACGTTTAATTATGTATTTAACAGGAGTAGAAAACATTCGAGACGTTCTTCCATATCCTAGAACTCCAGGAAATTGTGATTTTTAAGAAGCATTGCTTCTTTTTTTCTTGCCAAAAACATGCTATACTTAATAAGTAATTAGGAGTTATTATGGAAGTACTTGATAAAATTAGTGAAAAAGGACCAATTAGATCTAAAAATGAAGATGCTACTATTTATATAGAACATCCACAAAATAAAGCCTACAAATTATTTGCGGTAGCTGATGGTATGGGTGGTAAAGAACATGGTGAAATTGCCTCTAATTTAGCTATCTCTGAAATAAGCAAATGGTTTAAAAATAAAAGTATTGTCGATTTTAAAGATACCGATAAATTACTTTCTTTACTTACTCGACTAATAAGACGTATTAATAAAAAAATTATTACTAATTATGGGGAAAATGTCATGGGAACTACTTTGACTCTGGCTCTTAAAACTAGAAAAAATACAATTATTTGTAATGTTGGAGACTCTAGAGCTTACATCTATCGAGACCATAAATTAAGTCAAATAACTGAAGATGATTCTGACGTTTGGCTATACCATAAATATGGTAATATTAATAAAGAAGATTTACGTTATTTTGCTATGAGTAATCTTATTACTGCTTGTCTTGGAATCAATGACTCTTTTTGTCAAATAACCACAACTGTCATTGCTAATGATTATGAAATTCTTTTATTATTAACTGATGGTGTAACCGATTTATTAACAGATAAAAAACTGACTAAAATTATTAGAAAACAACCTAAAGACAAAATTCTTAGTACTATTATTCATGAAGCTTTATTCGTTAATCAAAATCTTTTTATTCCACTACGTTTAAAAAGAAAATATCTTGCTAATTTAGTTGTTCCTGTAACTGGAAGAGATAATGCTAGTGGTGTCATTTATATAAAAAATAATTTTTTAGTATAATATTGTAATTTTTTCTCAAATTAGTAATGGGAGGAAATTATGAAAAAACTATTAAATACAGTATTATTATTTATCGTTACCATTCTTTTTATCACTGGTTGTGGTAATGACATGGCTACTCCAACAGCCAAAGTTGAAGAATTTTTAGGTAAATATCAAAAGATGGATAGTGAAGTATTAACTCAACTTGACAATGTTATAGCTGAAGATTCATCTATGAATGATGAGCAAAAAAAAGAATACCGTTCTCTTTTAGAAAAACAGTATCAAAACTTATCATATAAGATAAAGGATGAAACTATAACTGATGACACAGCTACTGTTGATGTTGAAATTGAAGTTTATGATTATGCTACTTCAATTAGAAAATCTAAAGATTATTATAAAGAACATCAAGATGAATTTACTAAAACTAAAGAAACCATTGATGAGGATAATCCCTTAGATAATGATGGAGCTAATACTACTGACACACCAACTGATGATAATAATGATAATGACAATGATAATGAAAATGAAAGTGAAAGTGACGGCTTATTAGAAGAAGCTAGTGAATTTATCGACTATAAAATAAAACAATTAAAAAATGTCACTGATAAAGTTAAATATGATATTACTTTTAATTTAACTAAAAAAGATGGTAAATGGTATCTAGAAGATATAAGTGACATGGATAGACAAAAAATTCATGGTCTTTATGAAGAATAATAATATTTTAAGAAAAATATGGAAATTGAACTTTTATTTTCCATATTTTTTTGATATACTTTATAAGAATAGAGGGTGATTTTCATGATAGGAAATATTAGCGAAATAATTGATAATAGTGTAAAAATTAATCTTCAAATAGACATTTCAGAGCAACCTAATCTAGTTAATCTTCATGTTATTTTTGAAGATAACTCTAATCGTAAGGTAGTTGGTGAAATAGCCAACGTTACTAGAACAGAAATGCTTGTAAATATAGTAGGGGAGATAACTAATAATGTTTTTTCACCAGGTTCTTCTACTAAGCCATCTTTTAAATCAACTGTTCGTCTTATAAAGACTGAAGAATTAGCTCTTATCTTGGGTGATCAAAATGATTTAAAAGGAAAATCTACTTTTGGAACTAGTAATGTCTATGAAAATTATAAAATAAATGTTGACATTAATGATTTCTTTAATAGTCATTTTTCTATTTTAGGTAATAGTGGAGCTGGAAAAAGTTGTACTGTTGCTTCCGTTCTTCAAAAACTTTTTAAAAATCCTAATCCCCCAGTAAATTCCAGCATCTTTTTCTTTGATGCCTATGGTGAGTATACTAATGCTTTCAGCGAATTAAATAGATATAATCCGGCTCTTCATTATAAAACCTATACTACTAATGTTGCTGATTCTAATGGTAATCTTCTAAGAATTCCTGCTTGGTTATTAGATGCTGATGATTTAGCTTTACTACTAGATGTAACAACCCCTAATCAATTACCTATGATAGAAAAAACTTTAAAATTAGTTCCTATCTTAACTGGAAATAGTGAAGCTGTTATGCACAAAAAAAATGACATCATTGCTCGGGCTTTACAAGATATTCTTTTATCAGGTGATGATTCTACTAAAATTCATGACCAAGTAATTGGTGTTTTAACTAAATTTAATACTCCATCTTTAAATCTTGAAAGTCAAATAGTCCAACCAGGTTACACTAGAACTTTAAAACAATGTCTTTACGTTGATAAAACTGGTAAAATGCAAGAAATGGAACTTGTTGTTGAATTTATCAGAGGCTACATTATTGATAATGTTGAAGAAATACCTGAATCTGATTTAAATCCTTTTTATACTTTATCTGACCTAGAAATGGCTATGGATTTTGCTCTTATAAGTGAAGGAATTTTAAAAAGTGACAAAGTCTATGATTATGCTAATGTTATAAGTGTTCGTCTTCATAGTTTAGTTACGGGTGAAAATAAAGATTTCTTTAATTATCCTCGCTTCTTAAAAAGAGATGAATATATTGAAGATTTATTAACTGATCCTAATACCAATGCTAAGTGTCAAATTGTCAACTTTAATATTAACTATATAGATGACCGTCTAGCTAAAGTATTTACTAAAATTTTATCTCGTATGCTCTTTACTAAAGCAGCTAATATAAAACCTCGTGGTAGTCGGGCTTTTCACATTATCATTGAAGAAGCCCATCGTTATGTTCAACATGATAACGATATTGAAATATTAGGTTATAATATTTTTGAACGTATCACTAAAGAAGGTCGTAAGTATGGTATATTTTTAGCTTTAATAACCCAACGTCCAAGTGAACTTTCTGATACCTGTATTTCTCAATGTTCTAACTTTATAATTTTAAGAACTCTTCATCCAAGTGATTTACAGTATATTAGAGAAATGGTTCCAAACGTTTCTTCTGAAATAATATTACAATTAAAAAACTTAAAACCAGGAAATTGTATCGCTTTCGGTTCGGCCTTTAAGGTTCCTATACCAATGTATATAGACTTACCATCACCACGCCCTTTAAGTAACAATGTTGACTTAAAAGTAGTCTGGTTTAATAGTCAACAAAATGCTAATACTATTCAAGAATTTGGTCAAGCTGGTCTTATTCAGCCTCAACCTAGTAGTGATGATGTTTCAAGTATTATGGCTAAACAAGCTACTAATTCTAATTTTAATGCTCAACCAACTCAGCCTAACACTTTTACGGCTCAAGCCGCATCGCCAACCCAATTTATACCAGCTACAGAGCCTCAAACTAATACTACGCCAACCTTTACTGTGGAAGTAGATAAAGTAGGTAATTAAAAAGCTTAAAGAAAAAGTTAAATTTTTCTTTTGCTTTTTTGACATTTATGTTAAAATGAGTTATAGTAATAATTATAATATGGAGGTTATATTATGGCTTTAGATAAATTAAAAGGCTTTTTTGGGGGAGACGAACCAGAAGAAGAACAAGAAGTAAGTCCAAATGAAGAATTTTATACTACTTCTAAGGATGATTTTCAGGCTCAAAATGGTAAAGCAGGAAGTAAAATGATGCTATTAGAACCTCGTGCTTACTCTGAGAGTCAACAAATCGCTGATTACCTAAAAAATCGTAGCGCTGTCGTTGTAAATTTAAAAAGAGTAACTCCAGATGTAGCTAAAAGAATCGTTGATTTCCTTTATGGTTGTATTTACGCTATAGGTGGTGATTTACAAAAATTAGGTGGTGGTATCTTTTTATGTACTCCTAACAATGTAAATGTTGAAGGAAAAATTAGTGAAGATTCTCAACCACAAAATACTAAGGGCAATCGTACTAAGAAAGAAAAAGAAGAAAATGAAGATGAAGATTTCTTTTAAAATTTAGATATTTCCAAAGGGTGATTATATGGAAAAATTTAGTTATGAGGCTAATGGATATAATCGTGAAGAAGTTAATCAGTTTGTCAGTGATGTAATAAAAGAAACAGAAGGAATAATCACTAGATGTCGTAAACAAAATACCGAGATAGAAAGTTTAAAAGCTGAATTACAACGTTATAAAAATATAGAAGATACTATAAAGATGGCGATTATTAAAGCTGAAGAAACATCAGATAATATTAAAAGAGTAGCTCGTGAAGAATCAGAAATGATTATAACCGACGCTAAACATAATGCTAGTCGTATCGTTAATGAAGCTTTACTTAAAGCTGACAAAATACAAAATAATGCTGATACTTTGGAAAAGAATATGAAAATTTTTAAGAGAAAATTAAAATTGATTATGGAGCAACAAATGGCTGTTGTTGAAGAAATAGAAGTTCTTGAATTAGATCCTTAAAAGGGTCTTTTTTATATTGTATTGTTCATACAATATAGTAAAACTCTTAAATTAAACATTGTTTTTCTAAAAAAAGTATGTTATCATACAAAGGAAAGCATGTGCGAAAGACGGAATATTTTGGAATTTCTAGAGAGCCTGTGTAAATGGTGTAAACAGGTAAGGAAAAAATATTCGGATCACTTTCAAGTTGCGATTTATGGATAAGATAAATACGGTAGACGCGTTATAGTTTTAAGGGCATAAGTTTTCTTATGAATTAAGGTGGTACCGCGAACTATTCGTCCTTAGGGATGAATAGTTTTATTTTTTTTTGAAAGGAGAAAGATATGTTAATAAATATCATTTTATTAATAGTGGGGTTCATAGTTTTAATTAAAGGTGCCGACATTTTCGTCGATGGAGCTAGTTCAACCGCCAGTAATTTTAAAGTATCTAAAATGCTAATCGGTTTAACTATTGTTGCCTTTGGTACGAGTGCTCCTGAATTTGCTGTTAGTGTAAAATCATTACTATCTAATAGTGGTGATATTGTCCTAGGAAACGTCATTGGTAGTAATATTTTAAATATTTTATTAATTTTAGGTGTTTCCTCTTTAGTTCATCCCTTAACTGTAAAAAATAATACTGTCAAAAAAGAATTACCGATAACTCTTTTAATGACAAGTTTATTTGCTGTTTTAATGTCTGATCAGATTTTTGATGGTAGAGCAAATCTGTTTAGTCGTAGTGATGGTATAATATTACTATTATTTTTCACTGTATTTATATATTATCTAATTACCATTATGCGTAATAAAATTGATGATGATGCCGACGATAAAGAAATAATGTCTTTACCAAAATCTTTAGCTTTTACCATTTTAGGAATTGCCTGTATTATTGTTGGTAGTAATGTAGTTGTTGATAGTGCTTCATTAATTGCTAAACTTTTAGGTGTAAGTGAAAGAATGATTGCCTTGACAATCATTGCCTTAGGAACTTCTCTTCCTGAATTAGTAACATCAGTAACCGCAACTAAAAAAGGTGAATACGATATCGCTATTGGTAATGTTGTAGGTAGTAATATCTTTAATATAGGAATAGTTATTGGAATACCTGTTGCTATATTTGGAGCTATAACCAATATTACCTTTAACTATATTGATATCATAGTAATGCTTTTATCAGCTGTTTTCCTTTTCTTGTTCTCTTTTAATGATTATAAAATCTCTAAAAGAGAAGGAATCTTATTCTTAATTGTTTTTGTAGTATATTATACATACGTTATTTTTGGCTAATGATTGAAAGGGGTATCTATGCTAGTAAATATTATTGTTTTAATTATAGGATTTTTTATTTTAATTAAAGGAGCTGATATTTTTATAGATGGAGCCAGTGGAATAGCTAATCATTTTAAAGTATCTAAAATGTTAATTGGTTTAACCATTGTAGCCTTTGGTACTGGAACTCCTGAATTAGCTATTGGCATTAAGTCCGTTATTTCTGGTAGTGGTAATATTGTCTTAGGCAATGCTATCGGCAGTAACATTATTAACATTCTACTAGTTTTAGGTGTTTCATCATTAATCCACCCTCTAGTAGTCAAAAATAATACTGTCCGACGTGAATTACCTCTAGTCTTAGTTATTACTGTTTTATTTTCTATTTTAATACCTGACCATTTATTTAGTATTAATGAAGTAAATAGTATTACAAGACGAGAGGGGATAGTTTTACTACTTTTCTTTGCTATCTTTGTTTATTATTTAATCACCATGATGCGCAATAAAATTGCTGACGATAGTAATGATGCAGTTAATATCTCCTTAACAAAAGCTATTATATACACCCTTGTCGGTCTAGTTTGTATTGCTTTTGGTAGTGACTTTGTTGTCGATAAAGCTACTATTATTGCTAAAGATTTTGGTATAAGTGAAAGAATAATTGGTTTAACCATTATTTCTTTAGGTACAACTCTTCCAGAATTAGTAACCTCTATTACGGCTACTAAAAAAAGAGAATATGACATTGCCATTGGAAATGTTGTAGGTACAATCATCTTTAATTTATGCATAGTTGTTGGTCTTCCAGTTGTTCTCTTTGGACCAATCGTTAATGTTTCAATAAATATTGTTGATTTAATTACTATGCTTCTATCTACCATTTTTCTCTTTATTTTTTCTTATAATGATTATAAAATAACAAAATTAGAAGGTTTCATGTCTTTAATACTATTTTCTTGGTATTATTTATATGTAATTTTTGCTTAAAATGAAAGTAAGGTGTTTATTATGAAATTTGCAAAATTAAAACAAGGTAAAATAAATGAAATAGAATCTGAATATTCAAAGTTTTGGGAAGAAAAAGATATTTTCAACAAAACTATTTCTAATCGTAAAAAATGCGACAATTTCGTTTTCTATGATGGACCAGCTACAGCTAATGGTATGCCCGGAATTCATCATACCTTAGCTAAATTAATAAAAGATACAGTATGTAAATACAAAACTATGCAAGGTTACAAAGTCCTACGTAAAGTTGGTTGGGATACTCATGGTTTACCAGTAGAGGTTCAAGTAGAAAAAGAATTAAATTTCTCTGGTAAAGGTGATATTGAAAAATATGGTATCAAAGAATTTAATCAAAAATGTCGTGAAAGTGTCTGGAAAAATGAAGAGTATTTTGCTAAATTCACCAAAGAAATGGGTCAATTTATTGATTTGGAGCACCCTTATATTACTTATGATAATAATTATATTGAAACTGAATGGTGGATTTTAAAGAAAATTTTTGATGAAGGCTATATTTATGATGGTTTAAAGATTGTTCCTTGGTGTCCTCGTTGTGGAACTGGTCTTGCTTCTCATGAAGTTGCTCAAGGTTATAAAGAAATATCAGTTAATACTGTTTATGTTCCATTCAAATTAAAAAATGAAGAGAATACTTACTTTTTAGTTTGGACAACAACTCCTTGGACATTAATGTCTAATGTAGCTTTATGTGTTAATCCTGAAGAAACTTACGTTAAGTGTTTATCTAAAGGTTATAATTTTATTGTTGTCAAAGCCTTAGCTGATAAAATTCTAGGTAATGAATATGAAATAGTTGAAGAATATAAAGGAAAAGATTTAGAATTTGTTGAGTATGAACAATTAATGCCTTTTATTAAAGTTAATAAAAAAGCTTTTTATGTAACTTGTGATAACTATGTAACAACAGAAGATGGTACTGGTATTGTCCATATTGCTCCTGCCTTTGGTCAAGATGACTATGAAGTAGGATTAAAATATGATTTACCAATGGTTAATCCAGTTGGTGAAGATGGTTGCTATACTGAAGGTCCTTGGAAAGGTAGACTTGTTGTTGATCCAGAACTTGAACTTGATATTATCAAATATTTAGCTAGTGAAGATAAATTATTTAAAAAACAAAAAATGAACCATGATTATCCACATTGTTGGAGATGTAAAACACCACTAGTTTATTATTCAAAACCATCACTATATATTAAAACAACCGCTAAAAAAGAAGAGATAATTAAACAAAATAAAAAAGTTTCTTGGCATCCTGATTATGTTGGTGAAAAACGTTTTGAAAACTGGCTTGAAAATATGAATGATTGGGCTATATCTAGAAATCGTTATTGGGGTTGTCCAATTCCATTATGGCGTTGTAGTTGTGGTCATGATATTATGGTTGGTTCTCGCCAAGAACTAAGAGATTTAGCTATTGAAGAAGTAAGTGAAGACATTGATTTACATCGTCCTTATGTTGATGATATTCATATCAAATGTCCTAAATGTGGTCAAACAATGAACCGTGTTACCGATGTTATCGATTGCTGGTTTGATTCAGGAGCTATGCCTTTTGCTCAATATCATTATCCATTTGAAAATAAGAAATTATTTGCTAGTCAATTTCCAGCTGACTTTATTGCTGAAGGTATTGATCAAACCAGAGGTTGGTTCTATTCACTCCTTGTTATTTCTACCTTTGTAACTGGTCAAACACCTTTTAAAAATGTCTTAGTAAATGACCTGGTTTTAGATAAATATGGTCAAAAGATGCATAAATCTCGTGGTAATGCTGTTAGTCCTTTTGGCGTTATGGAAGAGTATGGAGCTGATACTGTAAGATTCTATATGTTATATGCATCACCTGTTTGGACACCTTTAAAATTTGATGAAGATGGTCTAAAAGAAATATATTCCAAGTATATCTCAACTTTTAAAAATGCTTATTCTTTCTTTGAAATGTATGCTAATGCTGATAATATTGACCCTCGTACCTATGATATTCCCGTTAAAGACCGTGAATTAATAGATCGTTGGTTACTATCTAAATTAAATAAATTAATCCAAAATGTAAATGAAGCTTATGCTGAATATGATTTAAATAAAGTAGCCCGCCTTATTGTACCATTTTTAAATGATGATTTATCTAATTGGTATATTAGAAGTAATCGTCGTAGATTTTGGGATAGTGAATTAACGGACTCTAAAAAAGCTGTTTATCTAACAACTTATGAAGTATTAGTTGAATTATGTAAATTATGTGCTCCAATAACCCCATTTTTAACGGAAGAAATTTATCAAAAATTAACTGGTCATAAATCTGTTCATTTAGAAGATTTCCCAGTTGAAAATACCGATTTAATTGATGAAACAGTTGAACAAAGAATGGATTTAGTAAGAGATATTTGTTCTCTTGGTCGCTTTGCTCGTGAAGAAGTTAATATTAAAGTTCGTCAACCAATTTCTAGTTTAATTCTTCCAAAGAGTGATGAAATGATACTTGGTGATTTACTTCCTGTCATTAAAGAAGAATTAAATGTTAAAGAAATTGTCTTCAAAGAAGATATGAGTGCTTATCTAGAATATATAGTTAAACCAAACTTCAAAGTTTTAGGTAAAACTTTAGGTCCTAAAATTAAATCTCTTCAAGAAATTCTTACTAAACTAACTCCTAAGGAAATTGGTCAAATTTCTGA
>CANQSQ010000016.1 GCA_947626565.1 uncultured Bacilli bacterium | reverse complement strand
TTTTATCAAAAAAATGAATCTGTGGATAAAACAAATTCATTTTTTCTTTTCTTTCTTTTTTTCACCGGAACTCAAATATAGTTAAATAAATTTTATCAAGCTTGTAGTGTTACAATTGATGTGAGACCTAGAATATACAAATAAAGCGATAAATCTGTTAAAATGTAATTTGTAAACAAAATTTTAACTAGAAAGGATTTATCGCTATGACAAGTATATCACATTATCCCCATTCTTTAAACACAAAATATTACGCTGTTTTACTCTATAGAAACGGAAACCCTATATCTTTTGTTTGTAGAAGATATAAATGTTCTAAGGCTTCTCTAATGCGTTGGAATAGAAGATTTGATGGTAACAAAGAATCTCTTATTGATAAATCTCACAAGCCTCTTACACCTCATCCTAATTCCCATACAAAACAAGAACTATATTGGATTAAAAATTATATAAGAAGAAATCCAAATATATCTCTTTGTGAACTCTATGGTAAATTAAGATGTGAAAAAGGTTATTCTAGACATGCTTGTTCTTTATTTAGAGTAGTTAGAAAATTAAAGTATAATGTCAATAAAGAAAAACATACAAAATATACTCCTAAACATTATGATACTCCCAAAGATATTGGTATTAAATGGCAATTAGACGTTAAAGTTGTTCCTAAAGATTGTTATGTTGGTCAGATACCCGACAAGTTCTATCAATATACTGTTATTGATGAAGCCTCTCGTGAAAGATTTATTTATCCGTACAAAGAACAATCTTCCTATTCAACTATTAATTTTATTAAAAGAGCTATCGTTTATTTTGGATATAAACCTCAAATTATCCAAACTGATAATGGTCAAGAATTTACTTATACTATGAAAACCGAGAAAGTTCATCCAGTTGATATATTCCTTAATTCATTAAATATTCAACACAAACTTATTAAACCTAGAACCCCTAGACATAATGGTAAAGTTGAAAGATCCCATAGAAATGATCAACAAAGATTTTATTCATATCTTAAATTTTACTCTTATGATGATTTATTAAAACAAATGAAAGCTTATCTTAAACGTTCCAATAATATTCCTATGCAATCTTTAAATTGGCTTACTCCTCTTCAAACTAGACATATTCTAGAACAAAAAAACAATAATCTATAATTACATTTTAACTATATCATATTGCTTTCTATTTTTTATTTATTTTTGTCTCACATCATTTACAATTATACAATAGTTAAATAAATTTTATCAAGCTGAGCTTGACATATTTTCTTTTCTAGAACATAAAAATATTATAACTATGTGCTATAATATTTTTGAGGTGGACTATGGAAAAAGAGTTGAAGAATTTACAAATTGCTCATAGAGGAATACATAATAATATCGATATACCTGAAAATTCTCTAAAAGCTTTTGAAAAATGCCTACAAGAAAAAATGCCTATTGAGTTAGATGTCCAATTAACTAAAGATGATGCTTTAGTAGTTTTTCATGATGAAAGCCTACAAAGAATGACAGGAATTGATGCTTTAGTAAAAAATAAAACATTAGATGAATTAAAACAACTTTTTCTAGGAAAAACAAAAGAAAAGATTCCAACATTTAAAGAAGTATTAGATTTGGTACAAGGAAAAGTTCTTTTAGATATAGAAATAAAACATACAAAAGCTGTTAAGAAAATATGTACTTTAGTAATAAAAGAATTAGAAAATTATGGGGACAATTATATTATAAAATCTTTTGATCCGGTTATTATTAAGTACTTTGCTAAATATCCAAATATTATAAAAGGCTTGTTAATAAAAGATGATTATCATAATAGAATTCTTAATAGCTTATTAAAGAGTAAATTGATAATTAAATATTGTCATCCTGATTTTTTAGCTATTTCTAAAAAGATGCTTAAAGATAAGAAATGGCTGCAGTTAAGCAAGGACTACCCTACTTTTATTTGGACTATAAAAACACTAAAAGAAAAAGAGAAATACTTAGATTTACAAGTTAATTATATTTGTAATATGCCATTAAAAAAATAAAAACAATGACGTTTTTATTTTTTTTACTTATTATTAAAGATTAAAGAAATTATCAATTCCAATTACACCAACATAGTAATTGTTCATTATTTCAATACATAATTCTATTTTAGCATGAGAGATTTCTTTATTAGTAATATAGGTAGTTATTATTTGCTTAAATAACATATCATAATAAAAAGTATAAGAACCTAATTTAGATTGAATTAGCATAACAACTAGAGAATCTATTTGTTCTTTAATATCCTCTTCTAAGTTAGCTAATAAGTAATCATTAATATTTACCTGTTCCCCATCTATTATCATGTTTTCTCCTAGTATTGAAGATAATTTTTTTTGTAAAGGTAATTCAGTGGCTTTTATATCTTCATAAAGATAATTTTTGTATTGTAAAGTTTTATTGACAATATATTTAGAGATTTCTTTATTACTCATGGTAATATTTTTAGGAATTAAATCTTTGGTTACAAAATCTTTAGAAGCTGTTTTATTAAAAGAGATAATTTCATCGGTAAAAGGATCAATTAAGACCCAATATTCAGGTTTTACTTGTTCATCGTTACTCCAAACATCATCACTATCTAGTGTTAATAAAACACCAATATATAACTGATTGTTTTCTATTCTAAGCATAGGATAAAGAGGAATATAATTAGTTAACTGTCTTCTTTCTTTTTCTTTGTTTACAATATTTAAATATTTGTCTAAGTTTAAATTATTCATAATAACACTCCTTTATTTTTTGTCTGGCACTATATAAAAAATATTTTATATTGTTTTCTTTAGTATTTATTTTTTGACTTATTTCTTTTAGAGAAAGGTCATCAATGTAGTATAATGTAAAAACTAACTTTTCTTTCTTAGTTAAATTACATTTATCAATACTATCAATAATTTCTTTATATATAACTTTGTCCAACAAAGGTACTTCTTCAGGAATTTCATATTGTTCATTTAAATAAATATTATTTTTTTCTTTAATATAGGATTTTGCTTTGGTGCACCATAAGTTATAAGCAATTTTCCATATTAAATTATCAATTTTCGCAATAGAAATACCTTTATGGAAATACTCAAAGATGGCAACGAAAATACTATTGGTTAAGTCTTCGGCATCTTCTCTATTATGAGTTTTTTTTAAAGACCAGTTATATAATTTGTCATAATATTCGTTATAAATAGTATCCATTATAATCACCTTTCAATAATATAGTATTTTTAAAGTTAATGTGGTTAGGAAATATTTTAAAAATTTTAATAAAAAAGAGTTTATTTTAGAATGACTAAAATAGGCTCATTTGTTTTTTTCGGATTCTAAATATAGGCGTTTAACAAAGGCTCCCCTCTTATGTACTTTATCTTGACGAAGAGTTTCAAAGGTAGGAAAATCAATTTCTTGATAAGAAAGTATGGCTAGAAGGACTTCGTAAATATCAACTAATTCTAAAACATCCTGACTTTCTAAATATTCGTGGACTTCTTCTAATAGTTTTTTATTTAATTCTGTATAATATTCTTCATTATTCAAAATTCTAACTTTAGGATTGATTCCATCATTTTGTTTAATAATTTGGGGTATTTTATCTCTTACTAATTTTCCGGTAGACACTTTGTTCACCTCACTATAATAATTGGTGTTCTAGACGGGAGTCGAACCCATATCGTTTCCGTCGGAGGGAAATATTTTATCCAGTTAAACTACTAGAACATAGAAGAAACTTCTACTCTTCAGTACAGGTAGTACCAAATTTAGAAGCAAATTCTAGCCAGGCAGATAAACTAGCTTGACCATTTTCAATAATATTATTTTCACTGCCTTCAATATCTAGTAATTTTCCAGTATCAATTTTGGCATAATTGATAGTAGTATCTCTATATACAGAAACATCTGTTCTTATTACTTCAGTATCATAATATTTTAAATTTTTATAATTAGCATTTATCTTTTCATAGGCAGTATCATATTCATCAAGAACGGCTTCATCATCAGAAGTAACTCCTTCAATAGAATGTAATTCTAATAAAAGGTTATCCTTATATTTAAGGGTATACTCAAAGAAAGGTTCAGCATTATTAGCAGTACCACTTCTAGTACAATGAAGAATACCACTACTTTTGGTAATATCGTCTATTTCTTTTATTTTATTGTCTGAAGTTGTTGAATTTTGAGTATTGCCTACAGCATTATTAGTAGAAGTGGAATTAGAACAACCTGTTACTAACAGCATTATAAGACAAAGTAAAATTACATTACTTTTCATTATTAATTTTGTCATAGTCATCACCTTCAGAATCAATATATTTGATTATTTTCTTCTGATTTTTAAGAATTAAATCCATTTTATTATGTAATTCTTCAAGAATAAGTTCACTTTTTAAATCAGTACGATAGTCATTTTGGTTACGAAGACTATCTTTTTCTGCTTGCCTATTCTGACTCATCATTATGATAGGAGCTTGAATAGCAGCAATGCAAGATAATACTAAGTTTAATAAAATAAAGGGATAAGGATCAATGGGATCAGCTTTAGCTAAAACAACACCATTCAAAATAATCCAAGCAATTAAGAAGCCAACAAACAAGCCGATAAATGTCCAACTACCAGCAATTTCACTTACTTTATCAGCAATTTTGTCACCAATAGACATTTTCGCTTCTTCCTGTTTATCAACATCAATACTTATAGGTTGATCAATTAATAAGTCTAGTAATTCTTCTTCATCCTTTTCGTCAAGTTCATTATTACGAAGAAGCATTTTGACAATTTCTTTTTTGGTTTTTCTTTTTTCCATATATATCTCCACCCTTTTAAGTATAGCATGAAAAAAAAGAAAATTAAAGATTTTTTAACTTAACTTTCATTTTTAAAACTTCATTTTGATGAAGTTGTTTTAGAAGATTTTTTTCTATCTCTTCGACAGTTGTGATTGCGAGATTTAACTTCGTACTTATTTCTTCTAAAGTTAGTTGTTTTTGATAACGATATATAATAAATTGTTGACTCAAAGGATCTAAACTCGTAATTACAGTTAAAATTTCTGGACTTATATATTCACTATCAAAATGTTCAGGATAATAAGCATTATTCAAAACAAAGGAGGCTGTTAAATATTTTTTATTTTTTAAATTATCAAGTACATAGTGTTTTAAAGAACCATAAATATATTTAGTCATGTAAGTAATAGTTTGACCTAAATAATTAGAACTATTGTTTTCAATAAATTCTAACATTAAATAATTAGCGGTAGCCGTTAAATCTTCTAAATAATCTTTGATTCTTAAAGAAAACTCATTACTTACTTTATTGACAAGAAAAGCAATAAGACGTTTATTTTTATTAATAATATAGGTTCTAGTATCATAGATATGACATTGATATAGAGCTATTAACTCTTGGAGATTTAAAGAAGTTAAATCATTAAATTGTAAAAATAATTTATTAATAGATTCAGAAGTTAAATAAAGTTTACCTTGATTATTAGTGCCAAAGTACCAGCAAAATAAAAGAGCATCTTTGGCAGAAGGCAAAGTTTTAGATATTAAACGAAAAGATGCTTTATCAATACTTAGAGTTTCAAGATAATTCGAAATATTAAAGTCATCAGTAGTTTGTCTTAGTTCTTTAAAGATTTTTTTACGTTGATATAATTGATATTTAGCTAATACTTCTTGAAATTGTTCTTCCGTAATATGAGGAGATAAGTATTTATTTTTACTTAAATAATAAAATATAATTTTATAGTCTAGGTTATTTTCTTTACAGTAATCAACTAAACGCTTATCTTGATAAAAATATTTCTCTTTTGACTGATGATTTTTTATATAATACATGATAGTCTCATTCAAAATATCAGTGGTACTTAACTGAGGATACTTTTGTTGAAAACGATGGAGATAATCCTTCATAGTGGAATAATTATAACCATTTTGAAGACAATATTGCTTTAGACTTAGACCATTAATTTTATATCTTGGAATTTTAGGTGGATGTTTTTCACTAGTTATAAAAGCTTCAATAGCAGCTGTAATTTCTTCTTTATTTGTTAATGACTTTAGTTTACGATAAATACGATTATATTGTAAATTATGATCATCACAATATTTTTTTAGAGAAACACCATTATAAAAATATCTTGTTTTATTATCACATTCACCGTGTAAGGCTATTTCAACAATTTCAGACGTTGAATATGTAGAATTAGTTTTTAAAAGTTTTCTAATACGACTTTGAATTGTAAAATAATTGATATTATGAAGCTGACAATAATCACTTAAAGGCATAGCATCATAAAAATAAACATTACGATGAACATATTTTTCTTGTAAATATTTAACCGTTAAATTAAGAGATTCTTCTACAGAGTGATTTTGACGATAAGTTTTTAAAACTTTAAAAGCAGCTACATAGTCGTAATCATTTTCTTGACACCAATGTTTAAATGGTTGGCCATCATAAATATATTTTAGCATATAAATATCCCCTTCAATAGTTTTTTATCATACACTAAAACGAAATTATTAGCAAGAAAAAGACAATTACGAGTTTAAAAATTGATTAATAGTATCATATAATTCTTTCTTCATATCTTGGTCGGTATCTTTTAAAAAACCATGTCCTTCAAAATTTAAATTATAATAAGAGCTCGTGATTTGGTCTTGTTGAAGACGTTTATAATAATTTAAGCCATCATCCTTAAAAGGATCTAAATTACCAGTAATAATTAAAGAAGCAGGATGACGTTTAAAAGAAGTGTTTTGAAGAGGAAATAGTTCTTTAGGCTGAGCCGTATTTAAAATATTTTGGTAAAAAGGACGATATTTTGTTAGAAGAAGAGAATCTTTATTAAGAGTAGTATTTTGGATATAAGTATTATTAAAAAGAGGATATAGGAAAATAACATGTTTAGATGAAAATGTTTTACGACGTTTATTTTTAAAGATTAAAGCACTTAAAATAGTAGCTCCAAAAGAGTCACCTATAAAGGAAATATTTTTGGTTAGGATACCGGCTTTTTCTAAGTTAGGAAGTAAATAGTTTAAAAAAAGATTTACTTGTTGTAATAATAGAGAAAAGTTTTCTTTATAATTAAAGTAATTGATAGCTATAACTAAATAATTAGTTGCTAGAGCCATTTCTTTACATATATCAATATTTTTTTCGTAGCAATCAGTTATTTCACTTATACCTGGTAAATAGATTAACACTTTGTCTAGAAAAGAAACTTTTTGCGGATAAAATATACGTACTGGTAAATAATCTTCATTAAAGATTATTTCGTAATCAGAAATATTTCTTTTAGAAATAACAGGATGAAGGATTTCTTTGACGTCGCGATATAGTTTATAAGTATTATCTTTAGAAAAATTATTCATGAGCTTCACCATTATTATCATACCATAAAAAAAGTTAAATTTTTTAATTTAACTTCATAGTTGACACTATTTTATGACTCTTTGGGAAGAGATTTAGAATTAACCATATATACTGTTCCTTCGGCAGTTGAGGAGTTAATAAGATTATGTATTTCAAGTTGTCTTTTGACTTCTTTGGCAACTCCTAAAGAACCATCAATAAGAGTAGCCTCAGGTAGTCGTTTAGCTATTTCATTTTTAATAAAAGGATAATGGGTACAACCTAATACGATACAATCAATATCTTTATCTTGATAATCTTTAAAAACAGTATCTAAAATAGAATTGACATCTTGAGCTTTGCCTTGTTCAATGGCATAAGCTAACCCTTCACAAGGAGCAAGATAGATATTTTGATTTTTTCTCTTGTAATCTTTAATTAGTTCACTAGTTCTTTCTGATTCTATGGTAGCTGGTGTTGCTAAAACAAGGGTATTTTGATAATTATTATCACAAGCTACTTTAATAGCTGGTACAACTCCCACGAGGATGATATCTGGAAATAATTCCCGTAATCTTTTTAAACATTTAGTAGTAGCCGTGTTACAAGCAATGACTATTAATTTGCAACCTTCGTCGCGAAGATAGTTAACAATTTTAGAAGTTATATCTAAAAGCTCTTCGGTAGTTTTGTTACCATAAGGACAGTTTGTAGAATCAGCATAATATAAAAAAGTTTCATGAGGAAGAATTTCACGTAGTTTTTCGATGATACTTAATCCACCGATGCCTGAATCAAAAACACCAATTAAATTTTTCATAAATTCCTCCTTTAGATTATTCCTTATTCTTTTGATATATTTTAATATATGTATCTTCTTGTTTTTCTTGATAATATTTTATAGCTGATATAATACGATTATTAGAAGCAAAATGTTGTTTAAACATAACTATTTCTTCAGGTGTTAAGGTAAAGGTACTTAAAAATTTAAGAACATCTGGTTCAGGTGATGTTAAGATTTGGGAGATAATTTCTTCACGAGATAGAAGTTTAACAATATAAAGGTTTCTAGAAACATACATGTCATAATAACCATAATATTCATCATCAACGACTTGGGTATCACCATAGCCTACTACTTTAGTAACAATAAAATCATTGGGCTTTTCCGTATTACCAAAACGAAAAACATCTACTAAATTTTTACAATAATGAAAACCATTACCATAATTACCAAAACTAATTGGTCCTTTAACAGAATAAATTTTGCCTATTTCCATGGGATAACCATAACGATTAGTCATATCACCATTAAGAATTTTGTATCCTTCATTTCTCAACTTTAATCATCTTACTTTCAGTTTAGACTTCGTTCCAAGTAGATTATATCATCTTTTTAGTCTAAATGCCAATAATTACATAAATGGTCCTTTTTTATTTAGAATAATTCTTCGTAAAATAAAGAAAACCTTGCTTTAAAGCAAGGTCTTAATTTTAATAATTTTGAGCACAATTACCAACACGATCACAAATTTTATAACGGAGGTCATCAGCACAACCACACAATAGTTCTCCACCACCCATATCTTTAGGATAACCACGATAGGTGCTTGAGTGTCTTTGCTTATCCCCGGTACATGATGTTGTTCCTCTTCGCCATTCATATTCACCTGTATCTAAGCCGGAGCCGGAGCCTGTTGCTGAAACGTCAGATGCTGAAAAGATAATTTTCGAAGAATAAACAGTGCCAGGACGATCTGGGCATCCTGTTTCATTATGTTTATATGTTATTCTTGGTGTTGGTGGGGTTGTGTCAATTCTTATCCAAGTTGAATTAGTTGAACAGTTACCTGCATAATCACAAACTCTTGTATAAGAAATATTTTCTCTGTCAGCACTATAATTTGTTGTGGTAAATCTTTCAGTGGCTGAATTACTATAAGGGGTAAAGTTTGCATTGTCGTAACTATAGGCCCAATAAGCTATTTTTGAAGTTGCATCAGAAGAACTTACAGTTAAGGCAAATGGTCCCCTAGTCCAGTTACCTCCACTTGGATTATATATATCTGGTGTTTTTGGAGGAGTAGTATCAACTTTAAGACTTTTAGAACAATTATTAGTATTACCAGCGTTATCTTTAACATAACCGTGCCATGTTGCACTAGTTGTTTCTCCTTGAGTGGCACTCTTAGAATTATTATAAGTAGTAGATGTTGAGGTTGTTAAACCGTAGGCTGCTACACCACTTCGACCATCTGTTGGAGACATACTAACACCTACATTTGATTTATACCAACCATTACTGCCACTTGTTCCTGATAAGCTAATATTACATGATGGAGCGGTTTTATCTATTCTAACTTTAGTATTATTATAAGAACAGTTACCAGCATAATCACAGACACGGAAATAATATGTTTGATCCATTTCATTTGTAAATTGCGCTGGAGAATAACTATTTACATTAGAAGATGAGTAAGCAGTATAACTAGAATTATTAGTACTATAGGCCCAACTAGCAACTTTAGAAGTAGCATCACTTGATGACAATGTTAATTTTAAATTAGATTTATACCAATTACCACCAGATGGATTATTTATACTTGGTGTGGCTGGAGGAGTAGAATCAACTTTAAAGTTTTTAGAACATTTATTAGCATTACCTGCATTATCTTTAACATAACCATACCAAGTTACACCAGTAGTATCACCTTGACTTGCACTCTTGGAACTATTATAAGTAGCGGATGTTGAAGTTGTTAAACCATAACTAGATACGCCACTGGCATTATCAGATGGTGTCATATTAACCCCTACATTTGATTTATACCAACCATTACTACCAGCTGTTCCTGACAAGTTAATACTACATGAAGGTGCATGTTTATCTATTCTTATCCAGGTTGAATTAGTTGAACAATTACCGGCATTATCACATACTCTTATATAAACTTGGCGTTCTCTTTCCTCACTAAATGGTGTTGTCGTAAAGTTTTCAGTTGCGGAAGAAGGATAATCAGTATAGTTAGAATTATCATAACTATAAGCCCAATGATGTATTCCGGAATTAATACTAGAACGATTGTCTTTAGCCGAAACTTTTAATTGGAAATTATCTTTGGTCCAGCCACCACCTGTTGGATTAGTTATACTTGGACTAGTTGGGGCTGTTTTATCTATTTTAACTGTTTGGTTGGCATCACAAGCTTTAGAATTACCCGCATGGTCATAAACAGTACCAGGAGATTCTTTACTACTATTTATTTCAGTTGTATAGTTCTTAGTAGCATTTCCAACACAACCACTACCACCGGTATCGTGACAAGTTCCTGTTAAGGTTCTACTGCCATTTGTCCAGCTGGTACTACCACCACTTGAAGTACAAGTTGGTTTGGTTAAGTCTATTAAATATTTTTTACTACTATTAATACATTCACTATAATTACCGGCTTCATCGTAAACTCGAACCTTTACTTGTCTTGTTCCTTCACCTGATAAAGTCTTGGTTGTTACAGAAGCATTATTAGATCCAAAATCTTTATAACTGCCTCCATCAGTGTTGGTATACCAATTATATTTAACGGTATCACTTGTAAACTTAAAGGTAAATTTAATGCTTTGATTAGTCCATTTATTATCTGCAATACTAGTTGTTATAGTAGGACAGTTTGGTGGTACAGTATCGAAAACATAAGGTCCTGTTTTTACCGTGTCAATATTTTGATTATTAAAAACATCAGCCACTGCCACAGGTTTGACAAATAAATAATATGTTCCATCTTTAGCTGGTCTTGTTACCCTATGAGATGTTCTTTTATCGTTACGTTTATTTTTAAAATATACCTTCTGATAAGTACCATTATTAGTATCCTTATTAGTACTCCAAGCATATTCTACAATAGAGTTTTCTAATAAGCCATCTTGATCTTCAATTTTGATATTTACTTGATACTTAGGATCATTATTAGGTTTTGTACCAGTAGGTGTCAACGTAATAGTTGGTCCTTCAGTAGAAGTTTCCTCTGTACAAATAGCGTCACTACCTATTAAATTGGAATATACCTCATTATTACGACCATCAGCACAATATATAGATACTTGATAATCATAGGTGTCTTGATACTTTTTAACTCTGACAAAAGTTCGGCTCTTAGAAGAATCAGCACAAGTAATATTTTTGTATTCAATATCACTTATCAATTTCTTATCTTTTAAAGCTTCAAATGGTATATCATAACAGCCTACTCCGTTATAGCCAAACATGTCAATGGCATTAGAATCAGTATATAATTTACCTGCTGATTCTAGAGTACTGGCATATTTTTCATAACGTTGTTTTTCATTTCTTGATTGAATATAACCTATTGAAGGCATAGCCATAATGAGAATAATACCCATTATCGTAATAGCAGCCAAAAGCTCTACTAAAGTAAAACCTCGACCTTTAATTTGAATAGTTTTTTTAAAAGTAGTTTTTTTCTTTTTTGAAGCACGTTTGTTATTTTTATTTTTCATGTTATCACCCTCATTCTATTACACTTTTTTTAATAATGGTAGCGATACTATAACCACCTTTTTACAACTATTCTAACTTAGATAGTAATTAGTATATTTACCAAAAATTTATTATTGAAGCACATTGTTAGTATCTTGTAGTTAATATTTTGATTTAACAAAGAGCTTAACAAATAAGTAATATATGTCTTCTTAGTTTTTTGATTGTTTTTTTACTAATATTTCCCATAAAACTTCTCCTTATTATTTACTATGTTTAGTAGATTTGGGAATGTGCATACAATCATAAAATTCATCAAAATAGAAAGCCATTTTATCATCAACATATTCGCCATTATGATATGCTTCTCCTTGAAATAAAGCGTTGTGTTTGTCAATTAATTCTTTATACTCTGAATAATGGTCTTGAAAGTACTGAATAACTTCAGGGGAAAGATTATCCGGACATTGAATGGTATATATGTATAATTCTTTGTCTTTTCCTTTACTGCAACCATTTAATATAAAAGTTAGACCATATGAAGTCAGATCAAAGATTTGCGTTCTTAGAGGATTATCTAAATCATAAGTTATACCTAAACTTTTAAACCAAGGGCTTGAAGCTATTTCTTTCTGAAAGGCATAATCATGATAATTTTCTTCTTCTAAGTCATTTACATCGGCCATTTTATGAATACCAAAAGGATGCTCTTGACCATCAGGAGTAAGGACAATTCCTAAAACTTTTTCAATCAGCATGTTTTTCCCTCTTTCTTATTTTATTACTGGACTTGATGTGGTTACCAATAATATCAGATACATCTAAGATGGTAATAAAAGCACTTTCATCCATAGCATCTACAATTCTTTTTAATTCGTAAACTTCTATTCTAGTTAAAACACAGTATAAGACTTCCTTTTGACCACTAATAAGACCTTTACCTCGTAATGTTGTAGTAGTTCGTCCTAAACGTTTAAATATTTCTTTGGATAAATTGGTACCTTGATTGGTTATTATTAAAGCAGCTTTAGCTTGTTCTAGACCTTCTGAGATAAAGTCAATTACTTTATATGTTATAAAGTACGTTAAAAGGGAATACATAGCACGATCTAGTCCAAAAATAAAACCAGCTAGGCCATAGATAAGAAGATTTATAAATAAAACAATTTGACCTACCGATAGATTGGTATTTTTACTAATAACAATTGCGACAGATTCAGTTCCATCTAAACAGCCTCCAGCTCTAATGACAATTTCTACTCCTACTCCAAGTATAATGCCTCCGAAGACCGTGGCTAAAAGCATTTCTTCGGTAGCAGGTTGGAATAGTTCGAAAAAGCTTAAAAATATTGAATAAAGTGCCATGCAATAAATAGAACGAAGTAAAAACCTCTTGCCCATATTTTTATAGCCTACATAGAGAAATGGAATATTAAAAAGGACAATTAAAAAGCTTAAAGGAATGGGGGTAATTTTGGAAATGATAATGGAAATTCCTGTTATACCACCATCTAAAATAGTATTGTGAATTAAGAAAGCTTCTAGAGCATAAGCTGATATGAGAGTACCTATTGTTAATAAAATAATATCAATAATATCGCGAAGATTTTTATTCTTTATTACTTTACTCATATCCTACCATCCTTGTTATTGCCCTACTCTACATATAATACTAGTATAATAAAAACGAAGCAACTTTTCAATAGCAAAATAAAAAAACCTCATTTCTTTTGTCCAAGAAATGGGGTAATAAATTTAAAATTCTTTCTATTTATGTGCTTCTTTTGTAATGATGAAAGAGACACCTTTTTTCTCATTTTTGATAGCAATATCATAATCCATTAAATTGAGAGTCTTTTTAACAATAGATAAACCAAGCCCAAACTGCCCTTTAATTCCTTTACGGAACGGAGTAAAGATTCCTTCAAGTAAATCTGGGGGAATATTATCACCATCATTATAGAGAGTGATTTTATTAGGCTTTACAGTTATTTTGACAGTTTTTTTACTGTAACGCATAAAATTTGATAATAAGTTATCGAAAATGGTTTCCCAATGTTCTACTGTACCTAAAAATTTGGCTTTTTTATCAACATTAACAATAAACTTTATTTCTTTACGAAGAAATTTAAATTTATTAACTTCTTCATTGATAATAGCACTCATATTAACGGGAACACATTCGATACTTTTCGTATTTTTAAGATAGTCAAGTTTATTTAAGTAAAGAAGTGAGTGTACTTTTCGTTCTAAATTTTCGGTCTGTTGTTTAATAATTTGAAGAGCATCATTAGCATCTTCTACATTATCTTCAACAGCTTCAATATATGATTTTATAACGGTGAGAGGTGTTTTAAAATCATGTGATATATTTTGATACATTTGATTACGATATTCTTCTTGATTAACAAGAGAAATACGCATATCTTCTATTGCTAGAGCTAACGAACGTATCTCATCATCATTGGTAAAGTCAATGTGATGATTATATTCAGGATTATCAATATTATCTATTTTATATTTTAATTTTTCAATCTTCCGAACAATAATGGAAGACCATAGTACTAGTATTAAACCAATGAGTAAAAAAGTGCCAAATACTATTGGGAAAATAGCTCCAAGAATAGCAGTTTTTATTTTGTTTATATAATTATCATTGGAAAGGGCTATTTTTAAAATTTCGTTTGTCTTTAAACTATAATAGTAATACGTACGATGATTATACTGAAATTTGCCGTACTCGGATGACATTTTGGATAATAGTTTTTCAATATTATCTATTTTAATGACAGCTGATAAGTTATCACTTGTTTTGATATTGTCACCTTTAACATAGATATAGGCTACTTCAGTATCTAGTAATTTTTTATTGACATTAGTATCTATTACTTTTAAAGGCTCACTTAGGTAAGTATAAATATTAGATTCTAAAACGGGTACTAAGATTCTTGGTAAGACAACGCCTAAAGATAAGAAAAGAAGCATAAAGGCAATTCCAACAAGCCAAAGTAATTGCCGACTTAAATTGTTCTTTTTTAAATTCATGATAAGCGATATCCATATCCGTAAATAGCTTTTAAATTAAGTTTATTTAGCTTTTTTCTAATTCTTCTTATGGCATCATCAACGACTCTGTCACTACCAAAATAATCATTGCCCCAAATATTATTTAATATTTCTTCGCGAGAAAAACATTTATCTTTATTTTTTAAAAATAAGAGTAAGAGGTCAAATTCTAAGGTAGTAAGTTTAATTTCTTTATCATTTAATTTTACTACTCTTTTAGTTGTATCAATCGTGTAACATTCATATTTTATGATGTTACTGTTTTGATCTTTATATACTCTTTTAATAATATTATTTACTCTTAACATAAGTTCTTTGGGAGAAAATGGTTTGGTTAAGTAATCATCACTGCCTAATTCTAAACCTAAAATCTTATCAAGTTCTTGATCTCTAGCTGAGGTAAAGATTACTGGTACCTCATCATCTACCTTTCTAATGGCCTTGATGATATCATAACCACTTATGTCATCTTTTAACATTATGTCTAAAATCCATAAATTTACATTATTACCTATATAATCTAGCGCATCTTGTCCTTTATTAAAACAAATTGTTGTATAGCCTTCTCTTTCTAAATAAGTTTTTAATAAATTAGAGAGAGCTTCTTCATCTTCGACTAAACAAACTGTATACATAAAACCACCTACCAATAGTATACACTAAATTTATTTGTTAATCATCCCTCCTTTTATTTTATCTTAATATATGTAATAGTCGATATTTGACTAATTTATTATCTTTAATTATTTTTTCTTAAATTATCTTTTTCCTCCTTTCTTAATTTAATTGTAGTAGATAATTGTGTAAAAATTATTAAAGAATTATGGAAAATTATGGGAAAGAAAAAGTTGCTTGTTGTAGCAACTATTTTTGATGATAATTATTTAAAATATCAATGGCTTCTTGAATATTAGAAACACCAATTATATCTATTTTTAAATTTTTTTCTTTTTTTACTTTGAGACATTCATCATAATTATTAGTTTTAGGTACTAAGAACAAATCAGCTTTATCGGCTACTGCTCCTAGTAATTTATATTTAACTTCCCCTATTTCACCGATAGAACCATCAGCTTCAATAGTACCGGTACCGGCTATTTTTAGAGAATGAGTTAAATCTTTTTTAGTTAACTTATTATAAATATCAAGAGTAGTAATTAAACCTCCAGAAGGTCCAGATTCACTTTCTTTAAATTTAATAGTAATTTTAGGTTTGGTTTCATAAGACTTTACTACTTCTAATAACACTCCTAGAATTAATCTATCATCGCTTTGATATAATTTAGCTTGGACTTCTTTGACTTTATTTTTACGTTTTATTTTAATAGTAACTTGTTGATTTTTTTGTAAGGAATTTAAATAATTTTGATAGTCACTAATATCATTAAAGTGTTTGCCATCAATACTTAATATTTCATCTTGGACCAATAAATTATTTTTATATTCACTAAAGGTACTAGTTACATAAATTTTAGAAGAGGTTTCTTTATAAGATTTATTAGCTAAAGTATAGGCCCACTTTATAGCGGTAGCATTAGCGTTATCTAGACTTATATCACTACGAAATTCAATATCATCAACACTTTCGGACTCTTCATATTTATAATCATCCATCTTAACTCGTTTCCAATCTTTTTTTAAATAACTTACTAAATAAGAAAGAACAGTCGCTTTTAATTCAGTTACATAAGAGATATTAAAACTTCCTTTAGCTTTGTAAGCATCTTCAACTTCAATACGACTATTGATATCGGATGTTCCGCCACCAACTATAATATAATAATTGACTGGGGCGGTGAATATAATGAAAGTAAGAAGCGTGATAATTAAAAACTTATACTCAGTCTTGATAAAGTCTAAAATAATATAACTAACTGTTTCTAGAAAATCTTTGACTTTTTTTAGCATTGTTGTCACCCTATTTAATTATAACAAATAAAAGGAGAATTATGAATAAAACTTATAAAAGATTATGGATACTTGTCAGTTTAGTTGTCTTTTTAATAGTTAGTCTTATTAATGGTGAATTAGTTATTACTAATATTTTAGAATATACTAATATATTTTTTACTAAACTATTTCCCGTTAGTTTTTTATTTTTTATTATATCATCTTTATTTATAGATTATGGATTAATAGAATTACTTAGTAAATTATTAAAAGTTAATACCGCTAAGTTCTATGTTTTCTTATTGAGTTTAATAAGTGGTTTTCCTAGTGGTAGTAAATATACTAAGGAATTATTAGAAAAAGATTTACTTTCTATAGAGGAAGCTAATAGTGTTATTAAAGTAGCTCATTTTCCTAATCCATTATTTGTATTAGGAACTTTAAATGGTATTTTGCAAGATAAAGGGTTATGTTTAAAAATACTAGGGGCTTTAATATTAAGTAATTTTTTATTATTTTGCTTATTACCTACTAAGAAAGGACAAAAGATAGAGACTAAAAAAGACTTACCTAAAGATTTTACTGAGTCTTTGTCTAAAGCTATTTTAGGGGCTTTTCGAGTAATGATTATAATATATGGAACAAGTCTTTTTTTTAATTTAATAAGTAGTATGATTTGTCATTATTTAACGCTTGATATATATTCATATGTTATTATTAATGGATTATGTGATTTAACTAAGGGTATTGCTTCTTTACCATTAATTAGTAATAAAATAGTACAGGCTAATTTAGCCCTTATTTTCCTAGCTTTTGGAGGGATTTCTATTCATATGCAAACAAAAAGTATCTTATTAGATACTCCTATTAGTTATAAAGAATTTTTTAAAGGTCGAATATGGGGTACTTTACTGGCAGTCATTATTTTACTAATATTAATTTCCTTTTAGAAAGAATTAATTGGACAGACAATATCAATACCATATTTAGTAGATAAATCAGGATGATAAAAACCAATATAAATAGATAAAACATTATTACTGGTACTGATATCAACATTATTGATACGAAGATCTTTTACTGTATAACCTTCATCATTTTCAAAAAAACCAACATCAGGAATAGGATATTCAATACCATCATATTCAATCATAAAATAGTCATTAGTCTTATTATATTCACTAGGACTAGCATCAAGATCACTAGCTAGATAACGAGTAATAATAAGAGTTTTATTAGTACCATCACGGTAATTCATTCTAACCGTATATTCGTGACCATGTTCAGTTGAATTTCTAGTGACTTCTTTAATGGAAGAAGTAGCGGATATTAAACCTCTTTTGATTAAATCATCTTGAATTAATTTAGTTAAAGTATTTTTATAAGTAAATATTTTTTCTTTGTAAGACTCAATGTTTTGTTTATTATTATAAGCAGATATAGTTCCATACATAGAAACAGTGATTAAGGCAACTAAGACGAAAGTAATTAATATTTCGATAGCTGTCATACCTTTATTATTTAATTTAGTCATTATTTTTTCACCTCGATTGTTGCATAAGTATAGTAATCATTATTATCTTTATTATTATGGAACTCAACTATGAGACGATACTCGGCACCGTTTAGAGAACCTACTTTGTATTCTGGTAAATAAGTCATGTAGTCTCTAATACCAGAAGTAAAAGAATTGTTATTTTTTACTTTAGCTTTAAACTCAGTCGTTACGTATTTAATAACATAAATCTTAGTAGCACTTACGCGGGAAATAGTTTCATTACAAGTAGCTCGTAAATTTGTATCAGAAAAATTATTACAATTAAAGTCAACATATTTATTAGTATTAATTGAAGTTTTATTTAAATTGTATAGTGAATCTTGAACCATTCTTTTTATCCAATATATTTTATATTTACTGTCAATATCATCAAAAGTTTCTCTTCTTTCATATTCACCTATAAGAGGATAAAAATTATTGTAAAGTAAAGAAAATATTCCTACTAAAAAGACGGCTACAATTAAGGTTTCTACTAAAACAAACCCCTGATTATTCAATTTTTTCATAAATTATAAACTCCTTTTTACTTGCTATTATCTAAAATCTATTATATAATAAAAAGTAGGAAATTACCATACAAAAAGTAAACAAAAGGGGTTGAAATGATGGTTTCATATGATGTTAAAAGGGTATCAAAGGGTACTGAAAGTTTTATGGTGTCATTTGATTTTGCCAAGACACCTATTACACAGATTGCTGATTATATTATTATTGCTGCTTCTAAACACAATGCATCAGATATTCATTTTGACCCTCGTGAAGATGGCATGATGGTTCGATTTAGAATTGATGGAGATTGTCAAGATTATACATATGTTCCTAAAGCTTATGAGAGAAATTTAGCAACACGTTTAAAACTTTTGGCTAATATGAACATTACCGAAACAAGACTACCACAAGATGGAGCAATTAAAGGTAATTTTGGTGATACTTATTTGGATATGCGTGTGTCAGCATTACCGGTTAATGAAGGCGAAAAAATCGTTATTCGTATCTTAGATTATACAAGAAGTTTGGAAGGTATTAGTACTTTAGGTTTTCATCCTAAAAACTTAGAGAAAATTAAGAGAATGATGGAAATACCAAATGGTATTATTTTAACAACTGGTGCTACTGGTTCTGGTAAATCTACTACTAACTACTCTATTTTACAAGGATTAAATAAACCAGAAGTTAATATTATAACTGTTGAAGACCCAATAGAAATGAATATTGAAGGAATTAATCAAGTTCAAGTTAATGCAGAAATTGGAATGACTTTCGCAGCAGCATTACGTTCTATTTTACGTCAAGACCCTAACATTATACTTATTGGAGAGATTCGTGACTCAGAAACAGCTCAAATTGCCGTTCGTGCTTCTATTACAGGACACTTAGTTTTATCAACTATCCATACAAACAATTCTTTGGCTACTATTGAACGTTTACTTGATATGGATGTTGAACGTTACTTATTATCAACAGCTTTAACGGGAATTATTTCACAAAGACTAGCTAAAATGCTTTGTCCAGATTGTCGTTATCAAAGAGAAACGACAAAATACGAAAAGAAAGTATTTAAAAAATATTTACATAAAGATGTCGCAACTATTTGGGAGGCTAACCCTAAAGGATGTGAACATTGTCGTAATGGGTATCATGGTCGTATCGCCATTCATGAAGTTTTGGAATTAGATGATGATATTAGAAATGCTTTAAATAATGAACACTTAGAGAAAAAGCAGTTAGCTAAAATGGTTTATACTGGTAAAACAATTACAATGTTACAAGATGCTTTGATTAAGGCCCTTGAAGGTAAAACAACTTTTGAGGAAGTATATAGAGTTATCGAAATTGAAAATGAAGATGATGAGAATTATGAACAAGAAATAGCTGAAATAGCACCACCTCCTGCTGTAGAAGAGGAAGTTCAAGTTAGTGATGATTTGTTGGAAATTCCTGTTGATACGGAAAATAATCTTGAACAACAAGTTGCTCAAATGCAAGTTAAGGCTCCGGTACCACAAAATAGTCAACCAACAGCTACGACGCAAGGACAGATAAATCTTAAACAAGATAGACCTAGTCCGGTAGCAAATGCTAAATCTTCAGTACCAACTCAACAACCTATTGTAATGGCAAAGCAACCTAATGCTGTTGCTAATGTGGGAACTGCTGTTACGCAAATTAAAACTGTACAAAATCAAGTAAAGGCTCCAGTTCAAGGTCAATCACAAGGAACACCTAAAGCCCAACCACAACCACAAACAAATCAAAAAGTAAGTCCAACTGTTACTCCAGCCACTTCAAAAGAAAGTATGTTACGTTCTGTTTTACCTGCTCAACCTGTAGTAAAAGCTCCTTATCAACAAGGACAGCCACAACCAAATACTAATGGAACAGCAAATTCAGGAGCACCTGCACAAACAGTAGCTAATAACCAGAAACCAGCTGAAGTTCCAGTTAAAGAGGCCTTGAAAGAACAAGTACAAGTACTTCCTAATCAAACAAAAATTATGGAACCAGAAAAAATTGAAAATATAGAAGTGGAATTATCAAAGAAAGATGAAGATATAATAAAGAATGCTCAAGTCATGGTACGAGACATTATTAAAAAACCTGAACTAGAAAATGCTGATAAGCCACTAGTTCCTCAAGTAGATATGAAATCAAATGAAGATAAAAATAAAGATAGTGCTAAAAAGGATGAAAATAACAAGGAAAAAGAAAATTTAAAAAATACTATTCCAATACCTAAAGTACCATCTAATTTTGAACAAGAAAAAATATAAAAACAACATCAGAAAATGTTGTTTTTTTTACATATTTTTTACTATTTCATAAATTTCAGCACTTATATCTTCTTTAGAACGCATCTTATTATCAATAACACATTCAATACGATCCCAATTATATAATTCAGATAATTCTATATAGGCATTTTCAGCATTCTTTAATAATTCTTCTTTTTCTTTTGAGGTAGTTGTTAGTGAAGGTGCATGAAGATAGATCGTTTTATCGGGTTTAGGTAATTGTAAAAGCCAATATTCTAATTTATCTATCCATTGATAAGTATTGAAACGTTCATCTTTATCAGCTATTTTACTACCTTGATAAGCCAAAGATGAGGTCGTATAACGATCTAAAATAACATAATATCCCTCTTCTAGCCATTTGTTTATTTTATTCATATTGTATTTACGATCAGCAGCATAGTATAAGGCGGCTACTTTGGAATCAACATTTTGGGGACCTTCAGGAAAGTAACTTGCACCTAGTTCTTTTCTACCTAAATAAGCTTCCCCTACTATCCGGCCGGTTGGAGTATCATACATAGGAAAACTAAAATGAATACATTTCTTACCTGCAGCTTTAAATTTTTCTTCTAAGAGGATACTTTGCGTTTCTTTACCGGAACTATCAGTACCTTCAATGACAATAATTTTACCAGTCATATTATCGCTCCTTTAACAGGAATTTTTCTTCTTTTAATTTATCATACTTATGTTCGTTTGTCAAATTATATAAAAAGAAATAAGATTATAGACTTATTTCATTTTTAGTATCAAATGGTAATAAGATACAATTACGAGAGGCTAGATAATCACACATATGAACAAAATTTTGTTGTTTTGTCTTAGGTTTTTCTAGAACTTCTACCCCATTATAATCCTTAGTCCAAGCTCCCATATGAGTTTTAATAACATCACCTAAAAAAGTTATTTCTTCTGGTGATAATTCTAATTTATCAGCATTATCTTTGATATAATCAGCCATTAAAATGGGATGATTGAAACAGGTATATTTTTCTTTAGGAATGTTGTATTTTAGACCATCATGTAATATTAAAGCCATAATCATTAAATCTTTTTCAATATTTTTATACTTTTCACCGATTAAGGGGTCATTTAATAATTCAACAGCTATACGAACAGCAGCTTTAGTATGACGTAAAAGACCACCCTCGCCTTTAGCATAGTCAGGATGATATTTACCAGTTGAAGAAGCTGGTACTTCAAAAAAATAATCAGGGAGAAGTTTAACCATTTCCACACAAGATTTTTTTACTCTTTCATCTTTAATATAATCAATTTCTGTTTGGAATAATTTTACTTTGTCTAAGACAATAACACTACTCATTTATAACACCTTCTAAAAATCTTCTTATTATTTCATTACTAATATACCATTTATTTTCAGAAATGGAAAGACATCTTTCGGTTAAAACTAATAAATTATCTCTTATAAGAGGTTCATAATCATAATATTCTTTTAGCTGATGATGATACTTTTGATAAAATTCATCTAAATTAAGACCTTTAGCCAAACGTAATTTTAAAATTATTTCGTATTCTATTTCATCTTTTAAAGTTAAAACTTCAGTATCATAAATATATTTACCTTTTAAGTAACTAGTAAGAGATTTAGTATTTGTCATTCGTTTATCTTGCAAATAACTAGCGGCTCCTAAGCCAAAACCATAGTATTGTTCATTATTCCAATAACATAGATTATGAATGGATTCTTGGTTATTTTTCGCAAAATTACTTATTTCATAGTGGTTATAACCAGCGTCATGTAAACGTTTGCAGATAAGTTGATACATGGCATAATCTAAATCTTCATCAATGTTTTTATAACCTTTAATTTTTAATTTGGTATTAGCTTCAATAATAAGCGAATAAGTAGAAATATGATCAACATCAAGACTAAGGATATAGTCTAAATCTTCATTTAAGATACTTAGAGTTTCTTGAGGTAGAGCGTACATTAAATCAACATTAAGGGAAAAAGATAATTTTTTAGCTAAAGCTATAATCTCTTGTACTTTAGGAAGAGATAAATCTCTTTCCAATAATTGTAAATTATTAGAATTAATTGACTCAATGCCAAAACTAAGACGATTAACAGCAAACTTTTTATATAAAAGTAATTTTTCGGGAGTGGTACTTTCAAAATTACCTTCTATAGTAATAGAACAATTAGGTTGCATATTAAAATAGTTAAATAAAGAAAATAATTTGGTTAATTGTTGAATAGATAAACTACTAGGAGTTCCACCACCAATATAAATGGATTTAACTCTTTCTTGGTGATAGCGAGATAGGATTTCTTTTTCTAAAGCAGATAAATATTTATCTACTAAGGCTTCATTGTAAAAGACTTTACAAAAATCACAGTAAGAACATATTTTTGAGCAAAAAGGAATGTGAATATATATAGCTATAGCTTTAGTCATGGCTTTCAACCTTTATAAAAATTTTTTGACGATCCTCTTTAGGTACAGAAGCAAAATTATTTAGACAATAACGATTAGCATTGTCCTTTAAAGCTAATTTAGTTGTTGGAGATAGACTTTGATAAAATTGGGGGTCTTGTAAAATGTGGTGAATAGTTTCTTGATGAAGATGAAGCCACTCTAATTCGTTAATATCTTTAGAAAAATTTTGATAAGCATGAATTTTACTTTTGTTTAGTGTTGCTAAAAATAAGTCTAATAGAGCTAAAGGGAAAGTTGTAGGACTAAAAAGTAAGATAAAAAAGAGCGCTGAAAAAAGATAAGTATTAGTTTTTAAAAGAGGTAATTCTTTGACGGCATAATTATTTAAAGTCTTTTTCATTTGGAGTAGATCTTTGTACATACAATTTTCTAGAAAGTCTAGATTATGTGGGATATATACTACATCGAAGGTATCAGTGGTAGTTGTAACATGAATTTGTTTTTCTTTTTCGTCAATTTTATAAGATAATATTTTATATGTTCCACCAGCAGCAATGGTAGCAATAGTATTATCAGTAATTTGAAAGTTTTTTATGTGCATATTTCACCTTTATTCATCCATTTTTAAGACACTCATGAAAGCTTCTTGAGGAAGTTCAACACTACCTATTTTTTTCATTCGTTTTTTACCTTCTTTTTGTTTTTCTAATAGTTTTTTCTTGCGGGTAATATCTCCACCATAACATTTAGCTAAAACATCTTTCCGTAAAGCTTTAACAGTACTTCTAGCAATTACTTTATTACCAATACTAGCTTGAATAGGAATTTCAAAAAGTTGTCTAGGGATGCTTTCTTTCAATTTTTCTACAATACTTTGACCTCGATTATAAGCAAAGTCTTTATGAACAATGATACTTAAGGCATCAACAAGTTCTTTATTTAATAGAATATCCATTTTTACTAAGTTACTTTCTTTATAACCGATAACTTCATAATCAAAAGATGCATAACCTTTAGTAAAAGATTTCAATTTATTAAAAAAGTCATATACTATTTCAGAAAGAGGCATTTCATAGTTAATTGTTACTCTTGTTTGATCAAGATAATCCATATTCAAGAAGATGCCTCTTTTATTTTGACAAAGTTCCATAATAGGACCAATATATTCACTAGGTGTAAAGATATTAGTTTTTACATAAGGCTCAAAAATTTTAGAAATGAGTTCGCGACGGGGCATTTTTACTGGTGAATCAACTAATACTTTATTACCATCAGTTAATAAAACTTCATAGATAACGGAAGGTGACGTAGCAATTAATTCAATATTAAATTCACGCATAACTCTTTCTTCTACTATTTCCATATGTAATAAGCCTAAAAATCCACAGCGGAAGCCAAAGCCTAAGGCTTTAGAAGTTTCTGGTTCAAAAGTTAAAGCGGCATCGTTTAATTTTAATTTTTCTAAGGCTTCACGTAAATCTTCAAACTTAGCGGAGTCAATAGGGTATAGTCCACAATAAACCATTGGTTTCATGGGTTTATAACCAGCTAAAGCTGTGGGAGCAGGATTATTTTCTAAAGTAATGGTATCGCCTACATGAACATCACTTATACTTTTTATGGAAGCATACAAGTAACCTACTTCGCCGGCTTTTAATTCCGTTATTTCTTTTTCTTTAGGAGTGTTAATACTAAGACCAGCTACATCGTAAATGGCATTGGTATCCATCATTTTAATGATATCCCCTACTCTTACTTTACCATCAACAACTCTAATACTAGTAATAACTCCCCGATAAGAGTCAAAGATACTATCAAAGATTAAGGCTTTTAAAGGCTTGGTAACATCACCTGTAGGAGCAGGAATAGTAGTAATAATGGAAGCTAATAAGTCTTCTATGCCCTCCCCTGTTTTAGCACTTGTTAGGACAATGTCATCTTTAGCAAAGCCTATAGTTTCTAATTCTCCAATAACTTTGGGAACATCAGCACTAGGTAAATCAATTTTATTAATTACAGGGATAATAGTTAAATTATTATCAAGGGCTAAATATAAATTAGCTAAAGTCTGAGCTTCAACTCCTTGAGAGGCATCAACAACTAGTAATGCCCCTTCACAAGCAGCTAAGCTACGGGATACTTCATAGGAAAAATCGACGTGTCCTGGTGTATCAATTAGATGAAGATAGTACTCCTCGTTATTAAATTTATATGTCAATTGAACAGCATTTAATTTAATGGTTATACCTCGTTCTCTTTCAATGTCCATAGAATCAAGCATTTGCTCTTTTAATTCACGTTTATCAAGGGCATGAGTTTTTTCTAAGATACGATCAGCTAACGTACTTTTACCATGATCAATATGAGCAATTATACAAAAGTTTCGGATATTTTCTTGTTTCATAGCATCAGCTCCACGCTTATTATACTAAAAAAAGACTCCTAATGACAAGAAGTAGTACAAATAAAAAAATCTTTTGACAAAGATTTTTTAAGATATTTTACTACTTACAAAATAGTAATCATTATTTTTAGCTTTAAATGTATAAGTAATAGTAGCGGCTCTTTGTTTGTAATTTTCTATATTGATAGGACTTTTACTTAATGATTCAGCAGTTAAATTAGGACGAGACTCTAATAATTTAGTCTTATCATAATCACTGTATAAATTAAGAGTATAATTATCATCTGCTACTTCTACAAGGTCAGTATAAATAACTTTTTCCTGTAATTCTAGATTGCCATCAGTACTTTTAACGGCTGAGGATAAAGTGTAATAATATGGTTCAACTAAATCGGTAGTTGGTTCGGTTTGATCTTGGAAAGTAGCAAAGAAAGAATCCGTCGTTGCATCATATTTTAATGTAACAACATTGTGATTATTAATGGTAAAGTTAAGAGGAACTTCAACAGTTTCGGAATCAGTATAGGTTACTTTATCACCGAAATATTTTTGCATATAGGTCTTTATTTTATCATTAGTAATATAAAATAAAGATTGTTCCTGAGACTGTTGATTGTTACTAGCAGTATTACTGGTACTACTAAAATCACTACTACCGGCAAACATCATAGCATAATAAAATTTTTCACTATTAGTAAAACTTTCAATTGTAACGCTAGGTTCTTTTAAATATTTTTCATTTCTACGACCATTAGTTCCATATGTTACTAAATCATAAGCATTAGTAACAATAGTACTTGTTAACTCTAAATTTTCTGTGGTAACGGGAGGTGTTTTATCTTTTTTAGGTCCAAATATTAAATTAGTTACATAAAAAACAAGAACTCCAGTAATTAAAGATACTGTTATGACAATAGCCATCTTTACTCCATTGGACATGCCTTTTTTATTAGGATCTCGTTCTTCGATACTATCTCCTATTTTGAAATCCATCTTCATCACCTACCATATAAACTTATGATAACATAAATACAAAAAAAAGAAAAGATATTTACTTTTTGAGTTTCGGTTTTTTACAAAAAAATGAGCTACATTTTATTATGAATCAAATTATAGAAACATTTTCGAGAAATATCGAACAAAATTCCATATTCTTCCACACGGGAATTTATCAGTTTTAAAATATAAAATTTAAATGAACCATTATAGAATGGTTATTTTTTTGTCAAATTTTCA
>CANQSQ010000015.1 GCA_947626565.1 uncultured Bacilli bacterium | reverse complement strand
ACTTTAGGTCCTAAAATTAAATCTCTTCAAGAAATTCTTACTAAACTAACTCCTAAGGAAATTGGTCAAATTTCTGATGGTGGTCTAACTATTAAACTTGATGGGGAAGACTTCACTCTTACTGAAGATATGGTTTTAATTACTTTAAAACAAAAAGAAGGTTATGCTTCAACTTCTAATAATAAAACCTGTGTTGTTTTAGATACCGAATTAACAGAAGACTTAATACTTGAAGGTTTAGCTCGTGAATTTGTTCGTAAAGTTCAATCTTTACGTAAAGATGCTGACTTCATAATAACTGATCATATCAAAGTATATTATAATGGCTCTCCAAAAATTTCATTAATGCTAGAAAAATATCAAGATTATGTTATGAATGAAGTTTTAGGTGAAGAATTAATTAAAGATGAAACTCTTACTGATGAAGTTCTTCTTAACGATGAAAAAGCTGCTATTAAAGTTGAAAAAATTAAATAAATTAATTTTTAAGAAAGATAACAAAATCTTTCTTTTTTTATGAGTTTATAGTAAAATATAACTGAAAAGGGGAATAGTATGCAAATTGATTTTCAAAAAATAATTGAGATATATGGTGAAGATATTTTACAATCTTGTAGTGACAATATCGATGATTTAATAGATAATATCATCTACTTAAAAAGTTTAGGTTTTACTGATGTTTTTGATATTGCAGAACGTTATCCTCTTCTTTTTCTAAATGACACTACGGACTTTAAAATAAAAACTTCATCTTTTTTTAAGAAGCTAGGTCTTAACTACATCCATAAATTAGAAACCAATCTAGCCCTATGGGAGGAACTACTATGAATGAACAATTAATTATTGATATTTTAAAAAAGTATGGTATCAATTACTATGATTTAAGTGACTTTAATAAAGAATATCTCTTAGACACTAATTTTTATTATCGCTTAATCGATATTTTAAATTACTTAATAAATACGCTAAGAATTCCACCTAATAATATAGAAAAATGTCCCAGTATTTTATATGCTGACTTAGCTAATATTAAAGAAAATTATGCTTTTTTAAAAAGTCAAGATATTTACATGTCTCATGTTGACAACTGTTTGCATATTCTAGGTACCAATCCCCAATCTTTAAAAAATACTTATTTTTATGTTTTAAATAATTATGGTTTAGAATATCTTAATAAAATGACTACTATTTTACGAACTGATGTTATTAAGATTCAAACTATTGAATCCTACTTTTCTAATGTCTTTTCTAAAGATGTTATTTTAGCTGCTGCCGCTAGCAATTTTAAACTATCCCAAATAGTAGACATAACTAATAAGTGTCAAAACCTAGGTATTCCCATTACTGCCTCTGTCTTTAAACGTAGTGCCGAGGAAATAGAAGAAATTTATAAAATTTGCCAGCAACATAAAATCCATCTAACGGGTAGTGTTTTTCATAAAACACCTTCAGCTATTTTAAAAATAATTCAAATCTGTAATAAAGAAAATATTCCTCTTTCAGCTAGTATGTTTTCTTATCCCCTAAGTGATTTTAATAAACTTATTGCTTTAGGAAAAAAGTACCATCTTTCTTTAGAAGGAACCGTATTTAGAAATAAAGCTTCGCATTTAGAAAAAATAATTCTGTATTGTCAAAATAATAATATTCCTCTTCGTAAAAGTTTTTTTAGAGCTACTTTTGAGGATTTTAAAAGTATTATTGAACTATGTAAAAGATTAAATATCAATTACTTTGAAGGTATGTTTTTTAGGACTTATCACGAAGTTAAAGACAATATTCTTTTATGTAAAAAATACCATATACCACTAAGTGGCACACTATTTAAAAAAGCTCCTGATGAAGTAGAAGATATTATTAACTACTGTCGTCAAAATAAAATTAAATATAGCGATTCTATCTTTTTACGAACAAAATTTGAATTAGAAAAAATAGTAGCTATTTGCCAAGCTAAAAATGAAAAAGTTTTAAATACCATGTTCTTACGTAAACCAAAAGAAGTTGCTCAAATAATTGATTTATGTCATCAAAATAATTTAACTGTTACCGGTACTTACTTTTTAAAAGATCCTGTTAGTGTAGTAAAAATTATTAACTTATTAAAAGGTTATGACCATGAAAGTTTAAAAATGGCTTTTTCTAGAACGCCTGCTGAAGTAGCCTCTATTTTACAAATAGCTCAATTGCATCAAGTTCCTTTATCTTCAAACATGTTTTTTCGTAAACCTAGTGAAGTTGAAGCAATAATTAACCTTTGTCAAAAACATAATTTAAAAATTACTGGTAGTTATTTTCAGCAACCAGCTACTGAATTTGAAGAAATATATAACTATTGTACTACCAATCAAGTTCCTTTAACGGCTTCTCTTCTTTTCCGTAAAAAAGATGAAATAATTGCCATTAGAAATATTTGTCAAAAATATAATGTTCCTATTTTAGATGGAATGTATAAAAGAACGCCTGCTGAAGTAGAGGATATTATCTCTTACGCTATCAGCAACAACATTTCTATTAATGGTAGTCTATTCCGTAAAAAACCTGCTGATACTAAAGATATTATTGAGTGTTGTGCAAACCATCAGTTAAGTTTTACTGGTTCCGTTTTTAAAAGAACACCCACCGAAATAACCAAAATAGTTGACCTTTATGATAAATATTTACATACTAAACCCACTGGCAATGTTTTTAATCAAACTCCTCATGAGATTGAATCCATCATAAAACTTTGTCTAGAAAATAATATTCCTATAACTGGTAGTCTCTTTCAAAAAAAATCAGCTAATCTAAAAGATACCATTAATTTCATCAAAAATAATTATGACCCTTTATATTTAACAACTTTAATAATTATTAAAGATAAAAAACATCTTAGTAAAGTTTTTCCTCACTTAGAAGCTTTAGGTGTTCTTCCTATCGTTATAAAGAGCCCTAGTATCTTAACTTTAACATTAGATGAAATAATTGATCGGGAAAATTATATCTATCACATAGGTCAAAATATAGTCGTCGATGATGCCTTTAATTCTATTTTTGGTCTATCTAGAAGTAATTATCAAAAGAAAAAAGCCGAAGTAAATCTAAAAAAATAGGAAGGTAAAATATGAAAGATCCTGAATTTATTGCCCTAAGAAATCGTTTTGTTGTCGCCCTAATAATTACTATTATAATAGTAATTCCCTTAGGCCTTTTTGTCATTACTCGCTTTTCCAATCAATCGACAATTTTAAAAAGTATAAAGAATAAAGATGATGTTGTTATTTTTATTACTTCTAATAAATGTCTTGAATGTCCAAATATTAAAACTGTGCTTGATTCTTATCACGTTTCTTATATAGAATTAAATAAAGATACTGATAAATCTTATTCAGAAATAATGCAAAAAATACAGATGGCTACTCAGTATGTTCAAAGTCCTGGACTTATTTATCTTGAAGAGGGACAATTATATGCTAATTATATGAATTTAACTGAATCAAAGACTAAGGATTTTATTGCTAGTCACCATCTACAAGATACTATTAAAGAAAAATAGGAGTGAAGTTTATGAGTAATTTAGTTGCTTTAGTTACCGGAAGTAATAGAGGTATAGGTAAAAGTTGTATCATTGAATTGGCTAAAAAAGGGGTTAATGTCGTAATAAATTACTATCATCACGACCAAGAAGCTAATGACTTAGCTGACTATATTCAAAAAACCTATAATGTGGAAACTTTAGTAATAAAATGTGATGTATCTAAAGAAGAAGAAGTCGAAACCATGTTTAATACTATTATTGATACCTTTGGTGGTTTAGATATCCTTGTTAATAACGCTAGTGTTTGTCGTGATTCCTTATTAATGGATAAATCAATCAAAGACTTTAAACGTATTCTTGATGTTAATTTACTTGGTACATATTTATGTAGTAAGTACGCTGGTAAAATTATGTTAAATAATAAAAAAGGTAAAATAATTAATATTTCTTCAACTAATGCTCTTGATACTTATTATCCTGAAAGTTGTGATTATGATGCCTCAAAAGCGGGAGTAATATCTTTAACTCATAACTTTGCTAGAGAATTTGCGCCATTTATTACTGTCAATTGTGTTTGCCCCGGCTGGGTAAAAACCGCTATGACTAAAGACTTAACTTATGACCAAGTTAGTAAGGAAAAGAAAAAAATTCTTCTCGGCAAATTTGCTGAGCCAGAAGAAATAGCCCATGTAGTTGTTTTTTTAGCTAGTTCCAAAGCTAATTATATCAATGATGCTATTATCAGAGTAGATGGAGGTCGCTATAATGATTAGAGGTTTAATGGTTATAAGCCCCAATAAAGAGGATAATTATGAAGTTGAAATGCCCCTAGATATCTCTCGAGCAGAAAAACATGATCGTTATTTAGCTAAATACTTATCTTCTAAAAATTTAGCTGTTGATGGTATGGAAGAAATGGGCGTTTATAATATATCAACTTATGCTGCTTCCCTAGGTTATATTATTTTTCAAATTGATATTGATAATACTGTTGTTTATCTTCCTAACGAAATAACTTCTGACCAATATGATTGGTTCAAAAAAAACAAAAGAAAAATTCGTAAATATCATCTTTTAATTGTTGATTTAGATGAAAATCAAATAAATCATTATGATGCTTCTAATTTGGATAGTATTAATCCCTTTTTTAAGTATCGAGAATTAATGGAAGAGAAAAAAATAATTTCTAATGAAAGGTCTGATATCTATGCTAAAAATAAGTGAAGAGTCTCTAAATCTTCTTAATCAATGTGAAGAATTATGTCAAAATGAGTTTAAAAAAATTGATAAAATATGCGAACAAAATACCCTTAAAGTATTACAAAGTTTTCAAAAAAATAACATCTCTGAAGCTCATTTCTCTTCCACCACCGGTTATGGTTACAATGATATTGGTCGTGATACCATTGAACAAGTTTTTAGTGATGTTCTAGGTGCTGAAGATGCCTTAGTTCGTACCCAATTTATTTCTGGCAGTCATGCCTTAAATGTCTGTTTCTTTGCTCTTTTACGTCCTAATGATTTACTCTTAAGTATTACTGGTAAACCCTATGATACTTTAGACGAAGTAATTGGTTTAAAAGAAAATGCTAGTTCCTTAAAAAGTTTTGGTATTAATTATGACCAAATAGATTTAATAGATAATGATTTTGATTATGATGAAATAAAAAGGTATCTATTAACCAATAAAGTAAAAGTAATTGAAATTCAACGTAGTAAAGGCTATTCAACTCGTAAAAGTATTACTATAGATAAAGTTCGCAAAGTAATAAGTTTCATTAAAGAAATTGATTCTCATGTTATTATCATGGTTGATAATTGCTACTGTGAATTTGTCACTACAGAAGAGCCAACTGCTGTTGGTGCTGATATCATGGTCGGTTCCCTAATCAAAAATCTTGGTGGTGGTATTGCTCCTAATGGTGCCTATATTGCTGGTCGCCATGACTTAGTTGAACTTTGTGCTGAACGTTTAACTTTACCAGGAGAGGGCAGGGAAGTAGGACCAACTTTAGGTATTAATAAACAACTTTTACAAGGTCTTTATTTTGCTCCATCAGTGGTATCATCAGCTCTAAAAACAGCCATTTTAACATCTCTTGCTATGCAACGCTTAGGTTATGAAGTAGAGCCTCTTTATAATGATAAAAGAGCTGATATTGTTCAAAATATTATTTTTAATGACCCTAATAAATTAATTGCCTTTACTACAGGAATACAACATGGTTCTGCCATTGATTCTAATGCTATCATTGAACCAAGTGCCATGCCTGGATATGATGATAAAATTATTATGGCCAGTGGTTCCTTTACCCAAGGATCTTCTATTGAATTATCTTGTGATGGACCACTACGTAGTCCCTACATAGCTTATCTACAAGGTTCTCTTACGTATCCTTATGGTAAATTAGGAGTAGCTAGAGCCATTGACGAACTTCAAAAAAATAACCAACATGAATACTAATTTAATTATTAGTATTTTTTTTGTAATTTTCTTTTCATCCTTTTCATAAAATGTAATTGAAATGGAGGAAGTCGTATGATAAATAAACAAAATTTATGGTTTTTGACTTTATTTAGTCTCATATTAGTTCTAAGTATTTACTACATTACAATGCCTAATGATTTATTAAAAGAAGCTTTAAAAACAGATCAAGTAGAAAAAACTACCTCTAAAGAAAAGACAACCGAAACAATTGAAGAAGTTTCATCTTTGGTAGCTATGCGTGTTTCCTTAGAAGAAGAACGTCAAAACACCATGAATACTCTACAAGAAAAATTAACCAATGATAAAACTACTAGTGAAGAAAAGAATAATGCTTATGAACAATTAAAATATTTAAATGAAGTCCAAGGTAAAGAAGAAGCTATTGAAAAGAAAATAAAAAAAGAATATAAAATTGACTGTTTTGTTAAAATTGACAATTCTAATGCTGACTTAGTATGTGTATCTAGTAATCATGATAATACCTTAGCTAATAACATCATGCGTCTTGTACAAGAAAATTATTCTAATAAAATGTTTATTACTGTCAAATTTCAAAAGAAGTAGTAGGTAAAAGCATACAACTAATTTTGTCTCTTTCATAAAATACTTTAGGTGATAAGAAAAATGGCAAGTAATATTTTAACGCCTCGTGAAAGAAAAATCTTTGAGCTTTTAATTGAAAATAAGAGTACTAAAGATATTGCTCAAGAATTAGGAATCAGTGAAAAAACGGTTCGTAATCATATTTCAAATGTCATGCAAAAACTTGGCGTCAATGGAAGAGCAGGAGCTGTTGTTGAATTATTAAAACTTAAAGAATTATCTATTTAAACGTACTAAAACAGTACGTTTTTTCATATCCTTTTATAGGTGATATAATGCTTAGAACTAAAGCTCTTCGTAAAATCTTTATAACAACTCTTTCTATGTTTATTCTCTTAACAGCCTTTTCTCTTCCTACTTTTCAATCTGAACAATCTCTTCGTACTAATCTCGAAGTAGATACTATTTCTAATTTACCCACTAGTAATATTTATCTTTTAAATAAAGAAAATTTTTTAGTAAAATCTAAAATTTTCTTAACTGAACAAAATCCTAAAGATAAAATAAGAGAACTTCTTAATAACTTAATTATTAAAAGTAATAATAAAATTCCTAATGGTCTAAAAGGAACTATTCCTAAGAATACTAAAATAAATGATATTTTTATTAGTGATGATTTAATAACAATTGATTTTTCAAGTGAATTTTTAACTGTTTCTGCCACTCTTGAAAAACCTATGATTTCATCAATTGTCTATAGTCTTTTAGATTTATACCCTAAAGAAGGAATAAGTATTTTAATTAATGGTGTTCCTCTTAATGAATATCCTAATTCTAAAGAAAAACTTCCCCTTGTTTTAACTAAAAAAATAGGTATAAATAATAAATATCAATTATCTTCTCGTGATAATATTTCTAAAGTTGTTATCTATTATTTAGAAAATATTAATGATTCTCTCTACTATGTACCAGTTACTAAATATGTTAACGATGACCGTGATAAGATTAAAATAATTATTGAAGAATTAACTACTAGTTATATTTATGAACCTAATTTAATGAGTTTTTTAGATAATAAAGTTGAATTAATTGATTATAAGGAAGAAAACAATGTTTTATTTTTAAATTTTAATGATTACTTATTAGCTGATAATGATAAAATTTTAGAAGAGGTTATTTATAGTATTGCTTATTCTGTTTTTGATAATTACTCTGTCAACATGGTTATGTTTGAAGTGAATAATCAAGAAATTAAATATATTTCTCGTGGTGATTCCTAATAAAATATGAAAAAGTACTTGTTTTTCAAGTGCTTTTATTGTATAATCTTAGTTGTCAGTTGTGATATGTCTGCGTAGCTCAGCTGGATAGAGCAATCGCCTTCTAAGCGATCGGTCAGGCGTTCGAGTCGCCTCGCGGACACCATTATGGAAGTTAAAACCTTTGTATAGCAAGGGTTTTTCTTTTTTTACTCTTAAAATTACTCTAAAATTATTAAAAAATAATGTATTTATATAAATAAACTATTACTAAGAAATTGACATAAATAACATAAAAACCCCATAAAAAGACTTCATTTATATTGCTTTAACAAGTAAAAAATGATACCATATAACTTGGGATTTATATTGTTATTTTAAAATACTTTTGTTTTTTCAAAATTAGTCTTTATCATATATCACGCGTTTGATTTAGAATAAGAAATAAGATATAATCCTAAAAAAGATAAAAAATTTTATCTTTTTTTTTCTTTTTTAAGGAAAATATCATTTCTTACGAATAATAAGTTAGGAGGTGAGAATAAACGTTTGTCAGTAAAAGTAGTTTTACAAGATGGAATAAAAGATTGTGGTATTTGTTGTTTACTATCTATTATTAGATTTTATGATGGGGAAGTATCTAAAGAATATTTAAGGGAAATAACCAATACTACTAGAAGTGGTGTAACTCTTTATAACTTAGCTCAAGCTGCTCAAAAACTTGGCTTTGAAACAATAGGTATGAGTGGTGACTTGACTAAAATTGAAAACAATAACTTACCTTGTCTTGCTCATATAATTGTTAATAAAAATTACAAACACTTTGTTGTTATTTATTCCATTAATCATAAAAATAAACAAGTTGAGTTAATGGATCCTGCTAAGGGTAAAAAAATCATTTCTTTTTCGGAATTTAATCTACTCTCCAGTGGCAACTTTTTATTTTTAAAACCTTTAAAAAGAATACCAACCATGAAGAAAAAGAATTTTATCATCAAGACTTTTTTAACTCTTATTACCAACCATAAATTTGATTTTTTATTATTTTGTCTTTTAACTATTATCTTTTTTATTTTAGAAATTATTTCATCATTTTATTTTAAAATATTATTAGAACACGTTATTAAATATAATGTAATAGAAAATCTTTTCCTCATTTGTTTAATTTTTTTCTTCTTTTATATGTTCAAAAATTTTGCCAATACTTTGAGAATAATTTTATTAAACAAATGCTTAACTATTTTTGATGAAATAACTACTTTTAAAACTTACAAACAAATTCTCTACCTCCCATATTTATATTATAAAAATCGTACTACAGGTGAGGTGATAGCGAGATTCAAGGATTTAGAAAATATTAAAACTTATTTGATGGAATTTTTATGTTTTATAACATCTGATGCTTTTATCATCATTATTTTTGGCTTTTTACTATTTAGTTATCAACCAAAATTATTTCTACTTATTATTTTAGTCAGCTCCATATTTTTTATTGTTAATGTTTTTAATATTCCTAAGAAGAAAAAATATCTAAAAAAAATAACCTCTAATGAAGATTATCTAAATACTTCCATTATTGAATCAATCAATAATGTTGATACTATTAAAGGTTCTCATTTAGAAAAACGGCTCTTTGACAAATTTACTCTTAAATATAAAGGTATTCTTAATCTTATCTATGCTTATTCTCTTAACTGTGAAAAAATAAGTTTTTCTAAAAACAGTCTTCGTGACTTACTAACCCTAGTCATTTATGGTTTAGGCACTTATCTAGTTATCACCACTAAAATAACATTAGGACAACTAATAGTTTATGAATCTTTTTATATGTATTTTTTATCTGCTCTTTTAAAAGGACTAAATCTTTTAGAAAAATATACTACTTTTAGTAATTCACTAAGTAGAATAGAAGACTTATTTTTATTAACCAAAGAAGAATTCAAAAGTAATTTTTATTACTTACCTTATACCTTAGAAGGACCTATTACTTTTACTAATTTAAATTATCAAATAGGAAATAAATACTTATTTAAAAATTTAAATTTAACTATAACTCCCGGTGACAGAATCCTTCTCAGTGGACCATCAGGTAGTGGCAAATCAACGCTTTTAAAAATACTTATGCGCTACATTGAAGTACCTTTTAATATGGTAAGTATTGCTGATATCGATATTAATCATTATCACTTAGAAAATATCCGGCAAAATATTACTTATGTAGGGGCTAATGAATATTTATTTACTGATACTCTAAAAAATAACATTTGTCTTTATAAGGAAGTTCTCCCTGAAGAATTTCAAAAAGTAATACAATTAACTTTAGTTGATGAGTTTATTCCTGATCACAACTATAATAAAATGGTTGAAGAAAATGGTTTTAATTTTAGTTATGGAGAAAAACAAAGAATAATACTAGCTAGAGCCTTACTACGTAATAGTAATATTTATATTTTTGATGAAGCTCTAAGTGGTATTGATATTAATAAGGAAAAGAAAATACTAACTAATATATTTCAGTTTTTACAAGGCAAAACTATTATAATTATCTCTCATCGCTTTAATAATAAAAAATTATTTAACCGTATCTTAAAATTAGAAAAAGGACAAATCTATGAATTATAAAAATTATGAAAAACGTTTTTGCTTATACTTTCTTATTATTATGTTTTTCCTAAGTCTTATAATTTTTACCATCTTTCTTTGCTTTAATAAGCACTACACTTACTTACAATTTACCGGTGTTGTACACCAAAAAAGTGTTACCTTGCTGATTGAAAATACTTCTAAAAAATATTTCTATCAAAATAATAGTTTATATCTTAATAATCATCAAAAGAAATTTAAGATTTTAAAACATGTACCTAAAATATTAAAAAGAAAAAATACTTTATATGATGAATTAGTTATTGAATTTTCTTACTCTACAAAGGACTATCAAGAAAATGATCCTATAACAATCTCTTTAAAAAAAGAAAAACAAACCCATATCAATTTATTAAAATATATCTGGAAGGAGGAATAAATGACTATCTTAGAAAATAAGGAAATGGAAAAAGTAGAAGGAGGTGGAGTTTCCTGGGTTGGCATAGGTCTTGTCGTAACAGCTGTTGTTATCTTTTTAGCCGGCTTTATCGATGGACTAACTAATCCCAGTAAATGTAATTAATGCAAATACTTAGTAACAATACTTTAGAACAAATAACAGGCGGAACAACGATAAGTGGTACGGTAATTAGCGCTTTAAAGAATATAATTGAACTTTTAAAAGATGCTGGTTATGCTCTAGGATCAGGTGTCAGAAGAATTAGTGAAAATAACTTATGTCCTCTCGAATAAATAAATTTTTAAAGCTCTTTCTTTTATGTTTTTTAATCTTAATTTCCTTACCTTTAATAAACACTTTCTTGCATTTTTTCTTTAATTTAGGTGTCTATTCAGGTAAATTTTTAAGATATTTATATGAATTTATAGCTTTTTTCTAAAAAAATCGTCAAAAATTGTTGAAAAATAAATAATCTTTTGCTATAATTCATTTTAGTTAAAGCGAAGGGAGGGATAATTGATGGCAACTAAAGTAACTGTTAGAGGTAATCTTGATCAGGCTCTAAGAAAGTTTAAACAAAAAGTGGCAAGAGACGGTGTCCCTTCAGAATGGAAAAAAAGAGAAGCTTACGATAAACCAGGGGTAAGAAGAAGAGCAGCTAAAAAAGAAGGAATTAAAAATTCAAGAAAAAGAGATCGTGCAAATAGAAATAGAGATAATTAGTCTCTCTTTTTTTTAAAAAATACTTAGGAGATGAAAATATGGTAGAAAAGTTAAAAAATGATATAATTCAAAGTATGAAAAGTCGTAATAAGGAACGCCTTGAAGTTTTAAAAATGGTCAAAGCTGCTATGGACTTAGAACATATCGATAAAAAAAGAGAAATTAATGATGATTTATTACTAGATATTGTTAATAAACAAATAAAAATGTGTAGAGATTCTATTACGGAATTTGAAAAAGCTAATCGCCAAGACCTAGTAGAAAAAACTGAACAAGAAATTGCTATTTTAATGGAATATCTACCAGAACAATTATCCAAAGAAGAAGTTATGGCTGCTATTGAAAAAATCTTTGCCGATATAAATCCAACCAGTCAAAAAGACATGGGTAAAGTTATGAAAGAAGCTAATGCTTCTCTAAAAGGTAAAGCTGATATGAAAGAAGTCAGCAGCATCATTAAAGAAAAACTTCAATAAACATAATAACAATCAAAAATAAGGCAATATGATAATCTATCATATTGTTTTCTTTTCTCAAGAGTAACTATTCTTTTTCATTATTCCTATAACTAAATACATATACTTATATAGGTGATATTGTGATAGAAAATGTTCGCAACTATATAAAAGATAATGAATTTCGTTTTACCATTTATCCAAATCGTCTTTATATAATTAATTACACCAAAATAATTTCTTTAAAAGATGACCAACTTATTATAAAAGACCACCATAAAAAATATCTTTTTAAGGGTCATAATTTTACTTTAAATAAACTTTTAGACGAAGAAGTTTTAATATTAGGTGAAGTTTTATCTTTAGAGGTCTTATATGAATAATAAATACCTCATTAAAATAACTGGTAAAAATACCACTTATTTTCTTAAAGAATTAATAAAAAGACACATAAATATTTACGATTTAAAACAATCTTTTAAAGAAATGTATCTTATCATAGATACCAAAGATTATGACAAAATTACCTCCATTAAAACTTCCTATAAAATTGAAATAGTTAATCGCATTGGCATAAATAAATACCTCTATTTATTTAAAAAAAATATTATTTTCATCTTATCTTTTCTTCTATCTCTTCTTTTTATTATCTTCTTAAGTACTCTTATTTTTGAAGTTGATATCTTACACTCCAACAAAGACTTAGTCCAAATAATTTCTAATGATTTAAAATATTATGGTATAAAAAAATATCATTTTAAAACATCCTATAATAACAAAGAAAAAATAATTAAAGCCATATTACAAAAAGAAAAAGATGACCTCGAATGGTTAGAAATTGAAGAGGTTGGTACTAAATATATTGTGCAAGTTGAACAACGTAAAAAAAATGCTCCTACCACTAAATGTGTAGCTCAAAATATTATTGCTAAAAAAGATGCCCGTATTTTGGAAATACAAGCTACTAGTGGTGAAGTAGTAGTAAAAAAGAATGATTATGTAAAAAAAGGAACGGTCTTAATAAGTGGTCTTATTTATAATAAAGAAAACATAGTTTCTAAACGTTGTGCAACTGGTCATGTTTATGGTGAAGTCTGGTATAAAGTAATAGTTTCCTTACCAAAATATTATCAAGAAGAAACCTTAACTGGCAAGAGTAACTATGGTTTAGAATTTAATATTTTAGGCTATAATTATAACTTATTCAGTAATTATAAAACCGCTAAAAAGAAACGTTTTAATTTAATAATCGATAATTTATTACCTATAACTATTAGTTTTACTCATTTTTATGAAACCAAAGTTCTTAAAAAAAATTACACCCTTACTAATGTTAATCAAGATGCTACCTCACTAGCTGAAAAAAGACTTTTAAATCAACTAAAAAAAGAAGATACCATCTTAACTAAAAAAGTTTTGAAAAAAGACCAAAATAATAGTAAAATAAATGTAGAAGTCTTTTTTAAAGTTAAAGAAGACATTACGGCTTATCAAGATCTAAGTAAGATTAATATTGATGAGTTAAATGCTAAAGAAGAAATAAAGGAGTGATAGTGTGTTAGGAAGATTATCTAATACTTTACATAGTGTTTTAGGTTTTACTTGGCCTATGATTATCATCTCTATCGTTGTCCTTGTTTCTTTTCGTGTTTGTTATATTATTAAAAATAAAGAAAAAGTCGTTTTATATAAAGAATTAATCATGCTAAGTTTTGCTATTTATATTTTATGCCTTTTCCAAGTCGTTACTTTTCGGGATGATACTAGTTGGTCAAGTAATAACTTTATTCCTTTTAAAGAGATTTTTCGTTATAATCTAACTAGTCGTCTTTTCTTCAAAAACGTTATTGGAAATATGATTATGTTTTTACCATATGGTTTTTTCATCAGTTATTATTTAAAAAGTAAGAAAATTTATTTACCTTTAATTTTAACAACTATTACTAGTTTTTCTATTGAACTTGTTCAAATGTCCATTGGTCGTGTCTTTGATGTTGATGATATATTATTAAATTTAATAGGTGGAACTCTTGGCTATTTAAGTTATCTTCTGTTACAAAGAATAGGGCAGAAAGTACCAACTGTTTTTAAAAGTGAATTATTTTTAAACATTGTTTCCATAATTATTCTAATAGGTATCATAACACTATTATAAAGAAAGGAATATTAATATGAATAAAATAGCTATAATTAATGAAACAAAGGAAGATATTAGTGAATTAGCTACTGTCAAAAAAGTTTTAGAAAGTGCTCTAAAAAAAGAGCACCTTGATAAAGTAACATTTAATTTAATTATTGTCGATAATAACTATATCCATAAACTAAATAAACAATATCGTGGCATTGATAGAGAAACCGATGTTATTACCTTTGCTTTAGAAGATGAAGATAGTCTTATTCTTCCTACCGATGAACGTATTTTAGGTGATATCTACATTTCTTTAGATAAAGCTAGAAGTCAAAGTATTGAATATGGTCATTCTTTTTTACGAGAAATATCCTTTTTAGCTGTACATGGCTTTTATCATTTACTAGGGTATGATCATATGACTAAAGAAGAAGAACAAGTAATGTTTCAAAAACAAGAGGAGGTATTAAAAGATTATGGAATCGAAAGATAAGCCTACCAAAGAAGTAGGACGCACTAAACCTCATAAGGAAGACTTCAAATTAGATAAAAAAAGATTACGTAATAGTTTTAAATATGCTGGACTAGGAATTTTAGAAGCCTTTATAGCTGAACAAAATTTAAAAATTCATACTTTTATGGCTATCTTAGTAATCTTTGCTGGTTTTATTTTTAAGATATCTTACGTGGAATGGCTTGTTTGTCTTGTTTTAATAGCTCTTGTTTTAATGGCTGAATTTTTTAATACCGCTATCGAATATGTAGTCGACTTAGCTTCTCCTGATATTCATCCTTTAGCTAAAGCTTCCAAAGATACCGCTAGTGCTGGTGTCTTAATGATGGCTATCATTTCTGCTATCATTGGTTTAATTATTTTTATTCCCAAACTTATTACCTTTTTAGGAGTTGAATTATGAAAGAAAAATTATTACAATTACAAAACAATGCTTATGCTCCATACTCTAATTATAAAGTAAGTGCCATTGTTGTTTGTCGTGATGATAAAGAATTTTCTGGCGTTAATGTTGAAAATGCTAGTTATGGAGCTTCCATATGTGCTGAAAGAAGTGCCATCGTCAGTGCTATTAGTGCTGGTTATACCAAAGGTGATTTTAAATCTTTACATGTCATGGTTTCTAGTGGGAAAATAGGTACACCATGTTTTCTATGTCGCCAAGTAATTAGTGAATTATTTCCAGCTACAGCCACTGTTTATTTATATTCAACAACTGGTGAAATGAAAACCTTAACGGTAGCGGAACTATGTCCTTATCCCTTTGGAAGTGAGGATTTAATATGAAATGTGGCTTTGTCAGTTTAGTAGGACGACCTAACGTTGGTAAAAGTACTCTTTTAAATTCTCTTTTAGGTATGAAATTAGCCATAACATCTAACGTTAGTGGTACTACTAGAAATATTATTCAAGGTATTTATAATGATAATCAATCACAAATCATTTTTGTTGATACTCCAGGTATTCATAAACCTCTTCATAAACTTGGTAATCTTATGAATAAAAAAGCCTATGACAATACTGAAGGTGTTGATGCCATTTTATTTCTAATAGATGCTTCCAAGGGCTTTGGTAAAGGGGATCAATTTATTCTTGACAAAATTAAAAATAATGATATTCCTCTATTTCTCCTTTTAAATAAAATTGATCAAATCAAAGATAAGAAAAAACTATTAGAAGATATTTCTCACTTAAAAGAATTAGCTTCTTTTCAAGAAATCATTCCTCTTTCAGCCTTAAAGAAAGATAATACAGACCTAGTTATATCTTGTCTAAAAAAAGTCTTACCCGAAACAGATGCCCTTTATTCTGAAGATGAATTAACTAATGTTTCAACCCGCTTCATAATGGCTGAATTTGTTCGTGAAAAAATTTTAGAATTAACTAAAGCTGAAATTCCTCATACCGTTGCGTGCTACGTAGAAAATTATACCGAAGATAAAGACTGTGTTCATATTCAAGTATTAATTGTTGTTGAACGTGAAAATATTAAAAAAATAATAATTGGTAAAAATGGTCAAATGCTCAAAGAAATAGGTACTAGAGCCCGTCATGATATGGAAGCCTTTTTAAATAAAAAAGTCTATTTAGAAACCTATGTCAAAACCTTAAAAAATTGGCGTGATCAAGAAAAATATTTTCTTGAATTAGGTTTACAAGAGGATGATGAATAAAATTTAAATAAAATCATCACTATATTAATAGAGGTGATTTTATGAATGAAAAAATATTATGGGAATTATTTATAAAAACAGGTGATATAAGATACTATAATTTATTAATGCAAATAAAAAAGAAGTGATGTATTTGAAAATAGAATGTTTTGAAGGAATTATTATAAGTGAAACTAATTACAGTGAATCAAGTAAAATATTAAATATTCTTACAAAAGACCATGGTATTATTGGTGTTATGTCTAAAGGTTGTCGTAACTTAAAAAGTAAATTACGAGGTGTTAGTCATAAACTTGTTTATGGTAAAATTAATCTTTATTACAAAGAAAATGGTCTTTCCACTTTAATTAGTATTGATGTAATTAATTCTTTCTCTCAAATTACTACTAATTTAGAAAAAATATCTTACGCTTCTTATCTTTTAGATTTAACTAATCAAGTTCTAAGACAAAACAATGAAACATCAGAAATATATGATTTATTAATTAATACTCTTTTAAAAATCGAACAAGGTTTAAATCCTCTTATTTTAACTAATATTTTAGAATTAAAACTCTTAGAATATTTAGGTGTCAGACCTAATATTGATAATTGTAGTATCTGTGGTAGTACTAAAGATATTATCACTTTATCAGCCGATAGTGGTGGTTATGTTTGTCGCAATTGTTACACTAATGAAGGGCTAGTTAATGAAAAGACAATTAAATTAGCTCGTCTCTATTATTACGTGGATATAAAAAATATAACTAAGTTAGATATTTCTCCTGAGACCTGCAAAGAAATAAATACTTTTTTAGATAATTATTATGAGCGATATACAGGTTTATACTTAAAAAGCAAAGATTTTATGAGAAAAGTCCAAAAACTTTCTCTTGATATTACGTAAAAACTTGCTTTTTTTTTCATTTTATGGTATAATGTGCTTACACATTGGGGGATGGTTAGAATGAAAAAATTATTTTATTGTGATGTTATCGAATTGATTTTATCTATAATTTTCATGTTTATTTTTACAATTCTTATTGCTTTAGTATTACCTATACCACAAAAAATCTTATTTTTAGCTTGTGATATTTATGTAACTATTAATATTGCTACAATGTGGGAAAATATTTCCAACTATTTAAAAGTAATAAAAATTAATAAAAATAATAACAAAATGATAAATCGTAAAATTATTAAAAAAATATCTTTTTAATAATTGACAAATACTTAAATTTTAATTAATATAAATGGTAATAAGTGTGATGACCGGTGTGGAAAGCCGCGAGCAGTACAAAAAGAGCTGATTCTTCTAGAATAAGTAAGGTGGAACCGCGGAAAGAAATTTTCGTCCTTACATATTCTAGAAGTTTTTTGTTTTATTTATTAAGAGGTGATTATTATGAATTTATTTGTTGCAGCAACTTCCTATGAAAATATTGATCCATCAATAATGACAGAATGCCAAGAACTTTTACAAGAACTTGCTGTTCTTCCTAAACTAAATCTTGTCTTTGGAGCTTATAATAAAGGACTCATGGAAACCAGTTACCAAGAGTTTAAAAAAGCTCATAAATATATCACTGGAGTTACAACAGCTTATCATGACCAAGAACATATTCTTCAAGAATATGACAATAAAATTATAACTAACACTACCTCTGAACGCTTTGGTGAAATTTTTAAAAATAGTGATGTTTTACTATTTCTTCCTGGTGGACTCGGGACTTTGGCTGAGTTATTTTCAGCCATCGATGAGAGAACCATTGCCAATGGTAAAAAAATAATTTTATTCAATAGTTATTATCATTATACACCACTTCTTAATATGCTTTATAAAATGCATGAAGCTGGTTTTATAACCGAAGTTCCCGCTGATTATATGACTATTGAAAGTGATAAAAATGAAATAATAAAAATAATTAAAAAGGAGCTTAATTTATGGAAAAATTAACAATGGAAAAATTAGTAAATTATTGTAAACAATATGGATTTATCTTTCAAGGAAGTGAAATTTATGGAGGACTTGCTAATACTTGGGATTATGGACCTTTAGGTTCTAGACTTAAAAATGCCATCAAAGATTCATGGCGTAAAAGGTTTATTCAAGAGCGTTCTAATGCTTATGAAGTAGATGCTGCTATTTTAATGCATCCTCGTGTTTGGGAAGCTAGTGGTCATGTTGCTAGTTTCTCAGATCCTTTAATTGATTGTAAATCATGTAAAATGCGTCATCGTGTTGACAATTTAATTGATGATTTTGATCCTAATGCTAAAGCTGACGGTATGACACAGGAAGAAATGATGACCTACATAAAGGAACATAAAGTACCATGTCCAAACTGTGGTAGTACAGATTTTACCGATATTAGACAATTTAATTTAATGTTTGAAACACACCGTGGTGTTACCGAAGATGGTAAAAATAAAGTTTACCTTCGTCCCGAAAATGCCCAAGGTGAATATGTTAACTTTTTGAATGTTCAAAGAACTATGCGTGCCAAACTTCCTTTTAGTATTGGTCAAATAGGTAAAGCCTTTCGTAATGAAATAACTCCTGGAAACTTTACTTTTAGAACTATCGAATTTGAACAAATGGAGTATCAAACTTTTTGTAAAGAAGGTACTGATAGTGAACTTTATGCTTACTTCAAAGAATATGCTCAAAAATATTTTATAGATTTAGGTTTACCAGCTGAAAAACTACGTTTTCATGATCATGAAAAATTAGCTCATTATGCTAAAGAAGCATGTGATATTGAATATAACTTCTCCTTTGGTTGGGGAGAAATTAATGGTACCCACAATCGTACTGATTACGATTTATCACGTCACCAAGAATATTCTTCTACCTCTCAAGAATACCTAGACCCTGAAACGAATGAAAAATATATTCCTTACATTATAGAGTCAACTGTTGGTTGTGATCGTCTTGTCTTAGCTATTCTTGATAATGCTTATACAGTCGAAGAATTAGAAAATGGTGAAACACGAGAAGTAATGAAATTAAAACCATTTCTAGCTCCATATAAAGTAGCCATTTTACCATTAAATAAGAAATATCATGGTGAAAAAGCTAGAGAATTATATGAAAAACTAAATAAAAGTTTTATGTGTAGTTACGATGAAACAGCTTCTATTGGTAAAAGATATCGTCGTCAAGATGCTATTGGTACACCATTTGCTATAACTATTGATGATGAAACTCTTAATAATAATACCGTTACTTTAAGAGATCGTGATACTATGGAGCAAATTGTTTTAAAAGTTGATGAAGTAGAAGCCTATATCAATGATAAAATTAAATTTTAAGTAAATTGAGGTGATAATTTATGCGTCCCATAATAGGAATTCCCTTACGTTATCAACAATTAGCTGATAATCGACCTATCATTTATTTACCTGAACGTTTAAGAAGAACTTTCCAACAAGCTGGTGGTTACGTTCTTCCTATTGCTCCTGTCCAAGATGTTGATTACATTTCAACTAAAAATAGTGATTTTGCCCCCTTAACTACGGAAGAAAAGGAACTTATTAATTCGACCTTAGATATATGTGATGGTCTTGTTTTTCCAGGAGGAATTAAATTCACTCCATATGATCGCTATCTACTAGAATGTGCTATAGCTAAAGAAATTCCTATTTTAGGTATTTGTTTGGGTATGCAACTAATGAGTTGTTATCAAAGTGATATCAATCTTCTAGAAAATACTTCTTCACTAAATCATTTTCAAGAAGATGATAACTTATTAACACATAAAGTCATTATTAATAAAAATAGTCGCCTTTATAAAATCTTAAAACAAGAAGAAATTGCCGTTAATAGTTTTCACAAACGTCATATCGCAACAGCTAATAAATATGAAATAGCAGCTACCAGTCCTGATGGCTTAATTGAAGCTATTGAATATCCTAGTAAAACTTTTAATATAGGTATTCAGTGGCATCCTGAAATAAGTTATGAATTTGACCCTAACTCTCAGAAAATAATTGCTGCTTTTATAACTGAAGCTTTAAAAAGACAAAAGTCTCGTCACCATGATTTAATTAAAATTTAGTGGACTTTTTCTTAAATTTGGTGTATAATATGTTACAAATTTTTAATACATAACATTATAATTTTAGGAGGTTCGTATGAAAGAATTAACTGTAATTGATTCAAAAAATACTTATGGAAATATGAATAGTAATAAAAAGTTTTTTCCTGCTGATATGACCCCAGAAGAAAGACAACAACTTCTTTTACAACGTCGTCTTGCTTTTGGTCAAAAAGAAGGCTTTGATGGACACAAAATGTTTGTAGCTGATCAATTAGATAGTTCTAAATATTTAAAAGGACAATCTAGTAAGATTGGAACTCATTTTCTCTTAACTGAAGAATATGCAGCAGCTAATCCTAATGGTTGGAGTGATATTCCTGAAGATATTTTAATAATAACTGATCAAGCTCCCGGTATTGTTGCTGGTCATCCTGTAGCTGATTGCCCTGTAGTAATGATAACCGATTTTCAAAAAGGTTTTACAGCTATTGGTCACTGTGATGCTAGCTTAATTGATGAAAAATTACCTATGATGATTGCCGATGCTCTAGTTGAAGTATGTGCTAGTCGTGATGAAGATTTATATGCTATTATTGGTCCTTGTGCTGGACCCGATTGGCATTATCAAAATTACCCACAATGGGCTAAAGACAGTATTTTATGGCAAGATGCTATTACAACTACGACTATTGATAATCAAACTATTTATAATATTAACTTGCAAAGAGCTTTACTAAAAGAGTTATTACAAAGAAATATAAAATTAAAACATATTTTCTTTAAAAATGTTGATACTATAACTAATCCAGAATATTATTCTAATTATGCTTCCAGTCCCAAAGGACTAAATCAGCCTCACAAAGCTGGTCGTCAATTTGTTGGTGCTTTTTATAAAAATACCGAAATTAAACCTAAACGAAAAATTCTATTAAAAAATGTTGACAAACGTTAGCTATCTGCATATAATATTACTAGTCGAGAAAAAAGGAAAGAGATTTATATCCACCTGATCTGTGAATAACGATAGGTAAAAAGCCAAGAAAAAAACAACTTAAATAGTTATTTAATTGGATTTTAAGTGGATATAATGTTTATATCCGCTTTTCTTATTTATGGAGGTGTTAGGTATCGCAAAGGATAAGAATAACATGTTGATTAATGATCAAATCAAAGTTCCACAAGTATTGGTAATTGGACCTAATGGAGAGCAAGTAGGTGTTAAATCTATTGAAGATGCTAGAACTTTAGCATCATATGCTGCTCTTGATTTAGTTCTTATTAGTCCCAATGCTAATCCACCTGTTTGCAAAGTAATGGATTACAATAAGTTCCGTTATGAGAAACAGAAGAAAGAAAAAGAGGCCTTAAAAAAACAAAAGGCTAATATGTCAGAACTTAAAGAATATCGTTTATCACCTGTTATCGATGTAGGAGATTTTGAAACAAAGCTAAGAAATGCAACTAAATATCTTGAAAAGGGAGATAGAATAAAACTTACTATTCGTTTCAAAGGTCGTCAAATGGCTCATACAGAATTAGGTAAGGAAGTTCTAGATCGTTTTGCATCTCGAGTTAGCGAAATTGCGGATATAGATCAAAAACCTAAGTTAGATGGTAGAACAATGACTATGTTATTGGTACCAAAGAAAGATAAATAGTAGGAGGAAGAAAAATGCCAAAAATAAAAACACACAAAGCTACAGCTAAAGTAGTAAATAAACGTAAAAATGATTATAAAATTGGAAGACCAGGAAGTCGTCATAACACTGGTTACAAATCAACAAGTGCAAATAGAAAAAATAGAAAAGGATCTAATCTAAGTAAAGCTGATCAAAACAGATTAAAAAATTTAATCTAATTACTTATTACTAATTGAAGGAGGAAGAAAAATGGCAAGAGTAAAAAATGGAGCAGTAACAAAAGCTCGTCATAAAAAAGTATTAAAACAAGCTAAAGGTTACTTTGGTAGCAAACATAGATTATACAAAACAGCAAAAGAACAATTAATGCATTCTGGACAATATGCATTCAGAGATAGAAAACAAAAGAAAAGAGACTTCAGAAAGTTATGGATTACAAGAATTAATGCTGCCTGCCGTCAAAATGATATTAGTTATTCAAGATTTATTGAAGGCTTAACAAAGGCTGGTGTAGAAGTAAACCGTAAAATGTTATCTGAAATAGCAATTAATGATCCTAAGATGTTTACTGAATTTGTTAAAATTGCTAGAGATGGTAAAGCTGGTAAAGTAACTAAAGCATCAGAAGTAATTGGTCATGAAGTAACTATTAATGCTAAAACTAAGGCACCAAAAACAGAAGCTAAAGAAACTAAAAAAGAAACCAAAGCTAAAGAACCAAAAAGTGCTGAAAAAGTAGATTATGCTAAAATGACTGTAGCAGAATTAAAAGAAGTAGCTGCTAAGAAGAAAATTGATGTTACAGGTATGAAAAAAGCTGACATCGTAGCTGCTTTAACAAAATAAACATATTAGTGGATGTATTAATCTAGTGCCGTAAAGGTGATTAATATTCGAAACTAGTAGAAGAAATAACGAAGGAGAAATAAAAATATGACTATTGTATCAATGAATTATTTATTAGAAGCTGGTGTTCATTTTGGACATCAAAAAAGAAGATGGAATCCTAAAATGAAGGAATACATCTATACAACACGTGATGATATTTACATCATCGATTTACAAAAAACTGTTAAGAAATTAGAAGAAGCTTATGCAGCTTTAAAAGATATAGCTGCTAATGGTGGCAAAGTTTTATTTGTTGGAACTAAAAAACAAGCTCAAGAAGCTGCTGAAGAATGTGCTACTAGAACAAATATGTATTTCGTTAATGAAAGATGGTTAGGTGGTACTTTAACAAACTTCAAAACAATCCGTTCTAGAATTAGAAGAATGGAAGAAATTGAAAAAATGGAAACAGATGGTACATTTGAAGCTTTACCAAAAAAAGAAGTTATTCAAATTAGAAAAGAATATGATAAATTAAATAAAAACTTACGTGGTATTCGTGAAATGAAGAAGATGCCTCAAGCTATGGTAATTGTTGATCCACGTAAAGAAGAAATAGCTATTAAAGAAGCTCATATTTTAGGTATTCCAGTTTTCGGTATCGTTGACACTAACTGTGATCCTGATTTAGTTGATTACGTTATTCCAGGAAATGATGATGCTGTAAGATCAGTAAAATTATTAATCGGGGCTTTAACTAATGCTATAGCTGAAGTAAATGGTAATGAAATTATTGATTACGTAAGTGAAGATGATAAAGCTAAAGCAGAAAAGAAAACATCAACTAAAGAAGCTAAAACTGAAGAAAAAATTGAAGAAAATGTTACAGTAGAAGAAAAGATTGAAAAAACTGAAGAAGAAATCAACCAACCTAAAGAAGAAGTTGAACCAACTACTGCCGAAGTTAATTACAATGATTTAACTTTAGCTGATTTAAAAAGCAAAGCAAAAGAAGCTGGCATTAAAGGTTATTCTACTATGAAAAAGTCTGAACTTGTTGCAGCTTTAACAAAATAAGATTTCAAATATAGGGTGATGTTGTTTTTCATCCCTTTTTTTATTAAAATATAATATATAAATTAATTATTTAAGGAGGATTTAATATGAATATAAAAGACGTAAAAGAATTAAGAGAAAAAACAGGAGCAGGTATTGCTGATTGTAAAAAAGCTTTAGAAGCAACTGAAGGCAATATGGAAAAAGCCATTGATTGGTTAAGAGAAAAAGGTATTTCTAAAGCTGCTAAAAAAGAAAATAGAATTGCTGCCGAAGGATTATGTGAAATTAAAGTTAAAGATAATGCCGCTGTTATTTTAGAAGTAAATTCTGAAACTGATTTCGTAGCTAAAAATCAAGAATTTACAAGCTTTGTTGATTATTTAGCTGATGTTATTTTAAATAATGATGTAGAAACTACTGATGATGTTTTAGCTATTAAAGATGGTAGCGAAACAATTGGTGATAAATTAGTAGCTTTAATTGCTAAAGTAGGGGAAAAGATAAGCTTTAGACGTTTTGTTAAAGAAACTAAAAGTGCAGATGAAGTATTTGGAACTTACATCCATATGGGTGGTAAAATGGGTTCTTTAATCGTTCTAAAAGGTGGCAATGAAGAAGTAGCAAAAGATGTTGCTATGCAAACTGTAGCTATGAGTCCTGTTGCTATAAATAGAGAAAGTGTTCCTCAAGAAATGATTGATAGAGAAAGTAACGTTATTAAAGAACAAGTTATGAGTGAAGGAAAACCAGCTGACATAGCTGAAAAAATGGTTACTGGTAGACTAAATAAATTCTATAAAGAAGTTTGCCTAGAAGACCAAGCATTTATTAAAGATTCAAATGTAAGTGTTAAAGATTATGTTGGCAAATATAATGGTAAAATTACTAAAATGGTTAGATTTACTGTTGGTGAAGGAATCGAAAAGAAACAAGAAGATTTTGCTAACGAAGTAATGAGTCAAATTAAAGCAGCTGAATAATAATTAAATAATATGTTGACTAAAAATTGACATATTATTTTTTTTGCTCTATTGAAAAAAAACTAGCAATAAGCTATTATAAAGATGGAGTGTATACCTTATGGAAAATGAAGATTTAAAAAACCAAAATAACAAAAGTAATAAAGGACTTATCATACTAGTCATTATTTTAATTATTGCTCTAATTAGTACCGGTTGCTATATGATTTTAACTCCCCCTAAAGTCAAGAAACTAACTCCTTCTCCAACTCCCGAAGAAAAAACAAATACCGGTGAAACTATTGCTCCTGATTCTGAAGAAGTAACCAATTTAATAACTAATCTTACTACAGCTATAGATACTTGTGGTATCTATAATTATTTTACTGACCAAGAAATAACAACTTTTGATATCGATAATTCCTTAGCCTTTCAACTTGCGATAACAGTTCTTTATAAAGAAAAACAAGCTCAAAATATTACGAATCTTTTTACGGCTGATGATACCTTTACCGAAGAGGAAATTACTACTGAAGTCCAAAATCTCTTTGGAACATCTTATCAATTTACTCATCAAAATTATCCTAATACTTGTCCTAAATTTAATTTCAATAAAGATACCAATCAATATTATGTACCAAATACTCCAATTTGTGGATTAACCTGTGGACCAACAAATGTCTTTAAAATTACTGAGGCTACTAAATATGATGATTCTTTGGTAATTGATTTAAAGATGCTTTTTGTAGATACTGAAAAAGGTAATGGTATTGAATACTACAAAGATTATACCAAAACTAAACTTATAACCAGTATTTCCGAAGATGATTTTTACATGAATCATACCGTTGATATATCCGATGAAGACTATATGAAAGGTGATACTTATCGCTTAACATTTACGTTAGAAAATGATCATTATGTTTTTACATCTTCTAAATTACTTAAATAGTAAAAAAATCTCAATTTTTGTCTTTTGAATTTACAATTAATTATTTACAATTGTACGTATAATTTGATATAATATGGCGAAACAGGTGGTGAATTTATGAAGGGGTCAAATGAAAAAGAAACAAAGAAAACACCAAGTACAAAGAAAAAGAATCAAAGTAAAACTGTAACTAAAACTAAAAAAGAACTTTTAAAGACTAAAAAAGAACAAAATAATCCTAAAACTAAAACTTCCAGAAAAACTAAAACTTCTTCTAAGACTAAAAATGAATCTAAAAAAAGTCAACAATCTACTAAAGCAAAAAAAGAAACTAATAAAAAAGAGACAGTCAAAGAGGCAAAAACTAAAAAAACAGAAACAGAAAAAACAACGACAACTGCTACTGCTCCCAAAGAAGAAAAACAAGAACCAAAACAAACTCCAAAACCAGTAGAAGATAAACAAGCATCTTCATCTCTAAAACCAAAATCAAAGTCTCAAAAATTTGCCTTTGTTGACGATATTGAAATTCTTGAAGAAGAAGAAAAAAAGGTATCTGAAAAAGACTTAGAAAAAGAATTAAGAAAAGCTTATGAAGAAAAAAGCACTCTAAAAAAGGAAATCGAAATTCTTGACGAAGAACCTAATACTCAAAAATCAGAAAAGTCCCAAGAAATAGAAACACCTTCAACTTCTACAGAAGTTGAACCACAAATAGATATTTTAAGTATTATTACTGCTATCTTATTTGTAATATTTCTTATTATGGCTACAGCTTGTATCGTTATAATTTTATATATTTGTGGAGCATAAATACTTTATTTTCTTAAATTAATATATTATAATACTACTAAAGGAGACTGAATAATGGACAGTGAAATGATTATTTTAGATATAACAGAAAAATTAGATAAAGCTATTGCTAATTTAGAAAAACGCTTTACTACGGTCAGAGCTGGAAGAGCTAATCCTTCAAGCTTAGACGGTATTGTTGTTGAATATTATGGTAGTATGACACCTCTAAAACAGCTCGCAACTATTTCTGTACCCGAAGCCAGACAATTACTTATCAAGCCTTTTGATAAAAGCTGTTTAAGTGCTATCGAAAAAGCTATTTTTAATTCTAATCTAGGCTATACTCCCGGAAATGATGGTGAAACTATTCGTATTATTATTCCTGAGTTAACTGAGGAAAGAAGAAAAGAACTAGCTAAACAAGTAAAAGCTTTAGCTGAAGAAGGCAAAGTATCTATTCGAAATATTCGTCATGATGCCTTAGAAGAGGTAAAAAAGAGTGAATTTCCTGAAGATGAAGAAAAAGCTATTGAAAAGGAAATTCAAGATTTAGTTAATGATTACAACAAAAAGGTTGAAGAAAAACTAAAAGAAAAAGAACAAGAGTTACTAACTGTATAGTAATTCTTTTTCATATATCAATAAAAATAATCCTCAAAATTCCGTTAAATTTTAAGTAAAGTGCACAAATAAGTGCAATTGAGTCAAAATAGTTTATTTTTAAAAGAAAATGCACAAA
>CANQSQ010000014.1 GCA_947626565.1 uncultured Bacilli bacterium | reverse complement strand
ACATTTAAAAATCTCTCAATTCAGCATAAACACTGGGGTTGAGAGATTTTGCTTTTTAAAAACTGATAAATTCAGGATTATACTACAAAAAGAAAGATACACAACAAAAAAAGCAGTAAAAACTGCCTTTTTAATACCCATATCGCATAACTTCAAAAGTAACATTAGTACTCGTTCCAAATAAACTTGCTTCTTTTTCCGAAGCAAACAATAAATCGAATGTAAATTTCTTACCTAGTCCAATATTTCCTCCTCTATCTAAAACAATAGCATAAAATGGTGTATTTATTTTTGAATTAACAACTCTAACTACTGTTCCGTAAGGATATTTACTATCACCAGCTAAAATTCTTAATTTACCAAAAGTTTTATCATCATAATAAATATTTCCATTTGTCACCACTTGACCACTACCAACTTTTCCACTGCATCCTCGACAATCAGGACCATAAGCTGACATCTTACCTACTACTTTCTCTAAAACTTCTGTAAGAATTCCTCCCGCCACACCTACTGATAATACTTCTTTATCATTTAACACAACTTGTTTTTCACTACTATTATTTACAAATACTTCGTTCTCTTTTAAATTTATCTCTTTAACATTATGAAAACTATCACTATTTAATTTTTTAACTATTATACTTGTCTCTTCTTTACTACTCATATTAGGGTAAACAAATAAAACAACTGGAATCATTAATAAAAAGAAGAAATTTATTGCATACAAAATATACTTCATAAAAAAACTCCTAAGATTAATACGATAAAAATTATACCATATCCCTTAGCAGTTTTCAAATTTCTTCCTTTATTTTCTTTGTCTTTCACAAGAATAACCTGATGCATTCATATTCTTTTCTATAACATCCATATCATCATTTAATTTATACTCTGGATATATTCCCCCAGCTTCACTATAAGCTGCATCTACTTCTTCGACATTGATTTCACTATATTCAAAATCTTGTCTTGCTTTTAACAAACCTTCTGTATAATTACAACTAACAGTTACTCCTTTAATTTTTTCTGTTTCATTCTTTAAAGTTACACACTTTGTATTTTCTTCATCTAATGTTTGCTCATCTAAATTAATATCCCCTCTAGTAGAAATTGAATAAACTAAACGTTGTAATTTATTCTCTGTAAAAGAAAAGGTCACATCATAAGTTAAATCTAATGTTTCTGTATTTTTTTCTAATGAACAAACCAACTTACCATCAACAATTTTCGTATCAACTACTTTATTACGATTAGCTTTCCATTCTTCAACATATGTATGTATTTCAGGTAAAAATACCACAAAGGCTATTAAGAAAATAAAAAATAAACATAACATAACCACTTTAAATTTACTTGGTGGTTTATAATTTATTTGCACTTCATTTAGTTTTTGTTCTCCCACTTCATCATTTGGTTTTGCCTCTGTTCCAGGTGCTGGTATAGCTTCAACTGCTGGCGTTGTTGGTGTTGCAGGAACACTAGGTACTACCGGTGGCGTACTTGGTTGTTCTGTAGGTACACTAGGTGTAGGCACTACTGCTGGCGTTGGTTCTACTGGAGCTGGTGTTGCCGGAGTTGTTGGAGCTGGAGCTACCGGTGTTACCGGAGTCGTTACTGGCGTTGTAGTTGGCGTTGTTGCCGGTGTTGTTGGCGTAGAATTAGGTTGTTTTACGCTATCAGTATTAGGATTTTCATTAGTATTATTCACACTTATCACTCCCTATTTTCTTAATTATATCACACTTATTTATCTTAAACTAGATATTTTTTGTTGAAAATTATCACTTTTTATAATATAGCTTCCTGAAACAACCATATCACATTTCTGACACTTACTTATAGTCTTATCATTTACTCCACCATCAACACTAATTATCGTTTGCAAATTATAAGAAGCTAGTAAAGAGCGAACTTCTTCTATCTTTTCTTCCGTTGTTTCAATAAACTCTTGTCCACCCTCTCCTGGTTCAACACTCATAATTAATATCATATCCAAATATGGTAAATATGGTATCAGTTCCTTAACTTTAGTATCTGGTTTTACCGCTAAACCACATTTTATTGAATAACTTTTTATTAATTGTAAATTCTTTTCAATATCCTCATCAACTTCAATATGAAAAGTTATATACTCTGTATTCAATTCAGCATACAAAGGAATAAGTTTCGAAGGATTATCAACCATCAAATGCACATCTAACCTTTTACTTGTATACTTATAAATATTTTTCATTTCTCTAAATGGCATTGTTTTATTCTTAACAAACTTTCCATCCATTATATCTAAATGAATATAATCAACATCTGTCTCATTTAATTTCCTTAAATCCGTAATTATATCCTTACTACTTAAAAATGATGCACTAACTTTCACTACTATCCTCTCCTATAAAATTAAGATAATTTTTATATCTACTCTCCATTATATTATTCGCTAAAACTTCCTTTTTTACTTGGCATTCCTCTTCCCTTATATGCATACAATCTTTAAATGGACAAGGATAATCTCTAAATTCTCTAAAAGCATCCCTAATCATTTCTTTCGAGTAATTACTAAACTCTAATGAAGAAAAGCCGGGTGTATCAATAAGTTTACCACCTTCAAAAGGAAAAGCTTCAACTACTCTTGTCGTATGTCTTCCTCTTCCTAACGCTAATGACACTTCACCTGTTTCTAAATTCCAATCAGGATGCAACTTATTTAACAATGTTGATTTTCCCGCACCCGTTTGTCCAACAAACACAACCCATTTTTTATTAAGCCATTTTTTTATTGTCGCAAGGTCCTTATTAGACACCACTTTATAACCTATTTTTTCATAATAACTTAATTTTTCCCTTAAAGTATTTAACTCTTCCTTAGAAACTAAATCTTCTTTAGTAATACAAATTATTGGTTCAACATTATTTATTTCCATTAACACAATTAATTTATCTAATAAATTTAATGAAAAATCTGGTTCTTTTAAACTTGTAACAATAAAAGCTTCATCTATATTACTAACTTTAGGTCTTTGAAAGCTATTTTTTCTTGGTAAAATCTTTTCTATTACTTTTTTCTCTTTACTGAAAAGAACATAATCCCCAACTACTGGAGTAATATGTTCTTTTCTAAATATTCCTCGACATTTACAAGGATAAATTTCCCCATCTACTTCTACAAAATGTAAATCACTGATTATTTTAATTATTTGTCCCTGCATAATATCTCCTTATTTTCTACTCTGTCTCTTCTTTTGATTCTTCATTTTCTTCTGGTGTAGCTGATGGCGAAGGAGATGCTTTTGGTTTAACTGCTACCGTAATTGTAAAGGTTGTTCCTCTTACAATTCTACTTCCCGGAGCTATTCTTTGATCTATAATAATACCTTCTTTATAAGCAGTTGTAGCTTGTTCTATTACATTTAAAGTAACTCCATACTCATCACAAAAAGCTTGTGCATCTTCTTTGGTCCAACCTAATTCTACCATATCAGGATAAGAATCTGTTATTTTAGGTTTATAAAGAATAATTGAATCACCGGCTTTAACTTCACTACCAGCCGCTAAAGATTGACCAATTATTATGTATTCAGCATTTTCTTGTTTTGTATCAAAATCAGCTGGTGGTTCTTTCTCTTCTACAGAAACTTTTAATTTATATTCTACTTCTAATAAGGTTTTTACCTCCATGTAATTCTTACCTGTGTAATCTTCTATCTTAAACGTTTCTTCACCAGATGACTTATAAATTGTAACCTTAGTTCCTACTTTACGACTTCTTCCTGCCTCTGGACTAGTTTTAACAACTTTATTCTTCTCTACTTTTTTACTAGCTACTACTTTTACTTCTTCTGCTACTTCAAAGCCTAATTTCTGTAATCTTTTTTCACACGTACTTACTTTTACGCCTTCACAATCAGGAATTGTCGCTGTTTTTTCATTAGTAGCTGTAGGAATTATAAAAATTACCACCAAAATAGTTATTAATAGCACTCCAAAAATAGCCGCTAAAATAATTATTACTTTTTTATTTTTCTTTTCTTCAACATCTTCTACCTTAGTTGCCACTTTTTCAGCTGTATCTTCCGTATCATCACTTATTTTATCTTCATCAGTTGCTTCCTTATTATCCTCATTTTTCCCTATTTCTTCTAATTTTTTTATTTTTTTCGTCGTTTCATTTTCATTTTCAGGATACTTATAATGATAAACTTCTTCATTCATTCTCTCATCATCTAAAGCTGTTAATAAATCTTCATGCATACTTCTAGCATCTTCATATCTATTCTTTGGATTTTTAGCTGTTGCTCTTAAAATGATATTTTCAATACTCTGAGGAATAGCTTCATTTTCTTCTCTTAAACTAGGAAGTGGATCTCTCATATGTTTTAAAGCAATTTCTACAGCATTATCTCCTTTAAATGGCAAACTACCACTTAAAAGTTCATAGAAAATAATTCCCATTGAATAAATATCACTTTTTATCGTACAACCCTTACCACTAGCTTGCTCTGGAGGTAAATAATGTACTGACCCCATTACAGAATTTGTCTGAGTAAGTTGTGTCGAATTAAGAGCCATAGCAATACCAAAATCTGTAATTTTAATTTGCCCATCATCTTTAATCATTATATTTTGTGGTTTTAAATCTCTATGAATTATATATGAATCATGAGCATGAGCCATACCATCTGTTAGCTGTAACATAATATCAATAGCCTCAGATAACGTCAATGACCCCCTCTTTTTTAGTAATTGCTTTAAAGTCTTACCTTCAATATACTCCATGACAATATAGTATAACCCATCATCTTCTCCAACATCATAAACTTCTACTATATTTGGATGTGCCAAAGATGAAGCCGACAAAGCTTCTCTTTGAAAACGCCTTACAAACTTCTCATCATTTGAAAGATCGCCTCTTAAAACTTTAATAGCTACATTTCTATCTAAGATTGTATCATATCCTAAATAGACATTCGCCATACCACCTTCACCAATCGAACGAATTACTTCATAACGATCGTTTATAACCTGTCCCTTAGTAATCACTCATTGCCACCTTCTTCACCACGAATCAAATAAGCAACCGAAATATTATCTGTTCCACCCCTATTATTAGCTTTTTGAATTAATCTAATTACTTTATCTTCAACTGAACCTTCACTTAATAAAACTTTCTCTATTTGAGCTTTATCTAACATATTTGTAAGTCCATCACTTGATAACAACACATCTGTAATATCTAAATCCATATCACAGTCAAAAATATCCACATCAATTTCTGTTGCTGCTCCAAGGGCTTTCATCAATACATTCTTCTTTGGATGAACATTAGCTTCTTCTTTAGTAAGTTCTCCAGCACTAACTAACAAATTAACTAACGTATGGTCATACGTAACTTTATGAAGTTTTTGATCTTTCATTACAAAGCCACTTGAATCTCCAACATTGCCAAATAATAAATAATCTTTCGTAAGAACAGCCATAACTAGTGTTGTTCCCATTCCTTTACTTTCTGGATGAGCTTTTTCATATTGAAAAATTAATGTATTTATTTCATTTACTGAATCTCTAATCCAATTAACAGCATCCACCTTCGACATATTAATAAATGTCTCCTTAAAATGCTTTCCTAAATAGCTAATCGCAATTGAACTAGCTACCTCTCCAGCCGAATGACCACCCATACCGTCAGCAATTGCCATTAAATAAGTATCCTTACCATTTTTAGTTATTATTACGCTATCCTCATTATGATCTCTAACTTTACCAGCATCTGTTAAATAAAAAGATTTCATAATTCCTCCTTTTTACTTCTAAGTTGTCCACAAGCAGCACTTATTTTACTACCAAACTCTCTCCTGATTGTTACATTTATTTTATTCTTTTTAAGTATATCATAAAAACGCATAATTTGAATAGTACTACTTCGCTTAAATTTTAAATTATTTGTTTCATTATAAGGAATTAAATTTATATAGCAATTAATATCTTTTACTAACTTAGCTAACTCTAAAGCACACTCTTCACTATCATTAATTCCATTTAATAAAATATATTCAAAGGTTACTCGTCTATTTGTTTTTTCTAAATACTTTTTTAAGGTTTCTTTTAATTTTTCTATTGGATATACTTTATTTATAGGCATAATTTGATTTCTTATTTCATTATTAGGAGCATGTAAACTAACTGCCAAGTTTACTTGTAAATCTAAATTACTAAATTCAGCTATCTTAGGAATAATTCCACAAGTTGACACCGTAATATGTCTTGAACCAATAGCTAATCCCTTCGCATTATTTATAATTTTTATAAATCTAATTAAATTATCGTAATTATCAAAAGGTTCTCCTATTCCCATCACTACAACATGACTAATTCTTTCTTGTAATTCTTCTTCAATCATCAGTATTTGTAATACCATTTCTGCTGTTTCTAAGTTACGAACCTTTTTTCTTCGTCCTGACTCACAAAAACAACAGCCCATATTACACCCAACTTGACTAGATACACAAATACTATTACCATAATCATGCTTCATAAGTACAGCTTCAATATGTTCCTTATCCTTAAGTTCAAATAAATACTTACAAACATCTACATCTTTTTCTACTTTAACTAATTTTATTTTCTCTAGTGTAAAGTCTTCTTCTAACTTTTTAATTACTTCCTTTTTCATATCTGTTATTTCTGACCATGCTTTAATTCTCTTTTGGTATAACCAATTAAATAATTGTAACGCATGAAAATTTTTTGAACCAATACTAACAAAATAATCTTGTAATTCTTCTAGACTAACACCATAAATATTCATATCACTATCACCTAAATTTCTACCAATATTATACACTATATTTGTTAATAATTGAAAAGAAAAAAAGCCTACAAAGGACTTCTTATTTCTTCTACTTCACCGTAATTATCAAAATTTAATCTTATTTCCATCGTATTTTGACATAATTTATTAACTTTAGCGTAACTATCTAATTTAAATTTTAATAAATTTGTATATAGATTTTCATCAGTACTTAACGTAATTTCATTACTAACATCATCTATATCTGTATCAAGATTATGTACTAATAAATTAAAATTATTACTAGACATCAAAAAATTATATGTCTCTTTACCACTCTCATAACTAGTCTTCGATACATAATATGCCTCTTCTAATATCTTTTTAACATTATCTACATCAATTACATAATCAACTATTTCTAAATATGGACTACTACATTTTATCCATACCCCATTTTCATTCACAAAATAACTATCTTCGTTTTTATAATATTCTTTATTACCCATCTTAAATTTTTCTTTATCATTATATTTTTCGCCTTCAACAAAAATAGTTTTATCATCAATACTTATCTCATAAGTGTATTGATAATTATCACTAGTTATATTATTTATATTATATTTATAAGGATTCCCCTTATCATATACGGCCTCTTTCAACGGCGCCCGTGATGCAAAATGTAAAATCAAAAAAAGAACTAGGAAAAAAATCATATAAAAACCAAAAAAGAGAATTCCTCTTCCTCGTGAAGTCTTTTTTAATTCTTTTATCATATTTCCTACTTCTTTTATCTTCTTCATTATTTAAGCACCTTACCAATTATTTTATTACCTATTCCATTAGCATAGGCATACGCATCCATTTTCTTTTTACCAGATGGTTTTACTTCCTTTAAAATAATAACACCATCGCTTGTTTTAACCCAAATTCCCTCTTTTGTAACTTCAACTATTTCTCCACATTCTGCCTTATATGTTTTCTTACCTATTTCACTCTTATATACTTTTATTTCTTTATCATCCATTAACGCATAACTTCCAGGTACAGGACTAAGAGCTCTAATTAAATTAAAAATTTCTCTACTTGTTTTCTTAAAATCAATATGTTCTTCTTCTCTTTTTATATTATAAGCATAAGTTGCTTTATTATCATCCTGTTTAATTCGCTCATTATTTCCTTCAATTATACTTGGTAATGTTTCTAATAATAATTCTTTTCCCAAGATACTTAATTTATCATGTAAACTTTCTAAATTATCACTATCTAATATTTCTACTTCTCTTTGACTTATAATATCTCCTGTATCCATAGCAACATCCATATACATAATCGTTATTCCTGTTTTTTTATTCCCATTAATAAGGGCTTTATGAATAGGAGCTCCCCCTCTTAACTTAGGTAATAATGAAGCATGAACATTTATACAACCAAGTCGTGGACAATCAAGCAAAGCTTTAGGAATTATTTGTCCATAAGCACAAGTTACTATTATATCGGGATGTAAAGCTATTATATCTTCATAGTCATCTCTTATTTTTACTGGTTGCATAACCTTTATATTATGTTTTAAAGCTACTTCTTTAACTGGTGTATTTGTTAAAATTTGATGTCTACCTACTTTTTTATCCGGTTGACTAACAACTCCTACAACCTCATAATTTTCAATTAAACCCTCTAATACGGGAACTGCAAAATCTGGTGTTCCCATAAACACTATCTTCATATTTCTTACCCCCTAGTTAGCAAAATTATTGTTACAATTACCCCCAAAGATATTAAGATAGAGCCTAGTAAAATTAATGTTGATACTTTTCCATAAACATTTTTAAATTCATTTAACAAAACTACTCTAGTATAATCAATATCTTCTTCTTTTTTCTTATCAGGATCAACAAATCCCTCTAAATCAACAACTATTATATCATTTCTACTTAAACTTTTACTAAAACTTATTTTATTATTTCTCGATGACAAAATCCTATCAACAGCTTCATAAACACTAATTGATAAATCATTTATAATTGACTCCAAATTTATATCACTACTATTATCAAATAATTTTCTTTTGACTAACATCAAAGAAATATTTCTCTCTTCTGCAAAAAGCATTTTCCATTCTTTTTCTACTATATAGAAAATATTTTTAGCATCCGTATCACTTACTTCTAAGGTTGTAAGAAATCTTTTTAAATTCTTCTTACACTCATCATAATCACCTTTTAGTAAAGCATCTTTTTTAATCTTTAAATGTGAATATTCTCTATTACATACTAAATTATATAAATATCCTGGTGAATTAGCTGAGTAATAGCACCCCATCACAAAACTATCAGTAAAATAAACTTCTTTCTTAGAAAAATCTTTTTCTAAAACATTATTCAAATTATATTTATTTAATATTTCATTAACTTGTTTAAAATCATTATAAAAATTTATATAAGCTTCAGGAACAAAACCATATCTTTCAATACTATTTTTGTAGCAAGAACTAAAACCATGTACATAATATCCTTCAGTAATATATTTATAATAAATATAATTTAGTATTTTTTCTCTTTCTGTCTCATCATTTAAATCTTTTATACCTAATTTCATTGTAGCAAAACGACATATTAAACGATGAATTCCCAATGTAATATCGTTAATATTATCTAGTTTTTTAAATAATTTATCTAACTGATCAATATATTCTCTTAAATAAAATTCTTCATCGATAATTATCTTATACTTTAATAAAGCATCATAAAAAGTAAAAAGTATTTGCTCCTCACTCACAAAAAATTGATAGTCAATTGCATCACTAGTCTTTTTTTCATAATATCTAGAGCTCTTTTTTAAATCCTCTATTAATTTTAAGACATCTTTTCTTTTTAAAATATTATCTAACACTAGCTCACCACCTACCGGTTACCCAATAAAATACCAAAGCCCAAAAATAACAGCACATCCTACTATAATTATTAATCCCAAAATAATCAGCAATAACCTTACTAATGGGTTTTTAGAATCATAATAATACAGGTCTAAATCTGTTGAAGATTTTTCCATTAAATTTTCAAATTCTTCAGCTTTTTTCTTATTAACGTCAACATTTTTAGCTTCTTCATTCACTTCAAATGCCTTTTTTTCTTCTTTTGGTTGATTATTGTTACTCTTCTTTATTCCAAACTTCACTCCAAAACACCTCTATCTTATACAAGAATATCACAAATTACAGCATTTGACTAGGATTAAAATCAATATCGACCTTTATTTTTTGATTATTTTTATAATGATCCAATATTTTTTCTAATACTTTTCGTAAATTCTCCTCTTTTTTATACTTCAAAATTAAATTATATCTAAAGATATTATTCATTTTAAATATCATGGCACTAGAAGGTCCTAAGATTATTGTCTTTGTTAAACTTCTCCCTAAAATATTTTTTATTTTAAGTGCTTCTTCCAAGACATTATTAGCTTCTTTACCACTAACTTTAATATTTACCAAATAAAAATATGGAGGATACTTTAACTCTTTTCTAAAGGCCATTTCTTTTTGATAAAAACCAATATAATCATGATTTTTAGAATAATTAATAGCGTAATGCTCTGGATTAAATGTTTGGATTATAACTTCTCCACTTTTGGCACTTCGCCCACTTCTACCTGCCACTTGGGCTAATAATGAAAAAGTATTTTCACTACTTCTAAAATCAGGAATATTTAACCCCGTGTCAGCATTGATAACTCCAACTAATGTTACATCCTCAAAATCTAATCCCTTTGCTACTATTTGTGTTCCTAATAAAATATCATATTCATGCTTTTTAAAAGCCGTAATCATTTTCTCATGCATTCCCTTACGACTAGTTGTATCATAATCCATTCTAAGAACTCGAGCATTTTCAAAACACTTGCCTAATTCTTCTTCTATCTTCTGTGTACCCATTCCCAAATTACTTAAAGCTTTTTCTTTGCACTTAGGACATACACTATATACTTTTTCTCCATAACCACAATAATGACATCTTAATGTATTACTACTCTTATGATACGTCAATGTAATATCACAATTTGGACACTTAAAAGTAAAGCCACAATTCTTACAAGTTACAAATGACGAATAACCTCTTCTATTTAATAATAAAATTACTTGTTCCTGTTTTTCTAATCTACCTTTAATACTACTAATTAATTCTCTAGATAAATGTCCTCTTCCATACTTCATTTCTTCATTCATATCAATTATTTTGACTACCGGTAAGGCCTTGCCATTAACTCGATGAGGCATTTGTTCTAATTTATAAACCCCTTTTAAAGCCCTAGCATAAGCTTCTAAGGAAGGCGTAGCACTTCCCAGTACAACCTTACAATTATGATACTGACTCCTCCAAATTGCTACATCTTTAGCATTATACCTAGGATTAGCATCACTTTGTTTATATGACTCACTATGTTCCTCATCAATGATTATTACGCCAATATTTTCTAACGGAGCAAATATAGCACTCCTAGCTCCAATAACAATTAGAGCCTCTCCTCGCGCAATTCTACGCCACTCATCATACTTTTCTCCATCTGATAAAGCTGAATGAATAGCCGCTATTTTATCTCCAAACCGTTTTTGAAACCGACTAACCATCTGAGGTGTTAATGATATTTCAGGTACCAAAACTATACTGGTCTTGCCTCTTTGTAAAGCCTCTTCAATTAATTCCATATACACTTCTGTTTTACCACTACCCGTAACACCATGTACCAAAAAAACTCTATTTTGCCCATCTTCTAATATATCTTTAACAACTTCTTCCTGCTCCGCTGTTAATTGTTTCTTTTCTTCTATCTTCTTATCATAACTAAGTCGATAATGTTCTTTTTTCTCTTCCAATAAAATTTCTTTACTAACTAACGTCTTTAAAGCAAAAGCTGATAATTCAACCAATTCTTTTCTTAATACTAATCCCTCATCCTGACACTTCTTAATAAGTATTTGTTGTTTATCCGTAATTTTTTCTTTACTTAAATCTATCTTTTCATTAATTTTATAAAAAGTATCAAATTTTTTATTAACAACCATCTTATTCTTAGCTTTCAAAGCCTTAGGTAACATTGTTTGATAGCAGCTAATTAATGTCGCTAAAGTTTCTTCTTGTAATTTTTTACCCAAATTAAGTAATTCTTTATTCAAAACAATATCTTCATCTATTACTTCTTTTATTTCCTTTAATTCATATTCTGTCTTTTGTTCTTCTTTAATTTCTAACACAAAGCCTTCTAAAGTTTGCTTTCCAAAAGGAACTAATACCCTTATACCTACCTTAATTTTATCTTCTAAAGATTTTGGTACTTTATAATCAAACTCTTTATCAATATTTTTACTTGATAATTCGACTAAAACACCTACAAGCATTATCTCACCTACCTGTCATTCAATTTAATTATAACATACCATAAACAAAAAGATTAATACCTCTCGTATTAATCAAACTAAATTATTTCATCATCAAAATAAACATCTTTATCAGTCTTTATAACATCTCCATCATCCGTAAAATGATTATCATGTTTACTTATAAAATTACTTATAACAAAGTAAAAAGCTACGATAATTACAATAACTAAAATTATATAAATCATCATCTCAACCCCAAATTTTCTTTAATTAAATAAGCGCAATATATCATTAAAGGTTACTACAAGCATAAGTAACATTAACAGCATTAGACCTATTGTATGAATTTTATTTTCTAACTCAGGGTCTACAGGTGAACCTTTAATTTTTTCAATAATTATAAATAAGATATGTCCTCCATCAAATGCTGGTAATGGTAACAAGTTAATAAATCCAACATTAATACTTAAAAAAGCAACTAAGTATAATACATTAGCCAATCCTGCTTTAGCTTGTTCTCCCACAATTGAATATATTCCTACTGGACCTGACAATTGATTTAATCTTATACCACCTGTAAATAAATAAAATACTGTTACCCACATTTGTTTAAAAATTGAACCCGTCTTTTTTACAGTATAAGTAATAGCAGCTTTAAATCCTGATGTTTTCTTTTGAACCATACCTATACCATAAATATATGATTCATTACCATCTACTTTTTCCTTTTTAGGTTTTACTTTATATGTCTTTTCTTTATCATTTCTTTCAATCACAAAAGTTGTTGTCTTTTTAGGATCAGCAACAGCTAAATACAAAGATATATCATCACTAGTACTTATTTTATGTCCATTTATTTCCTTAACAATATCTCCTTTTCTTAACCCAGCTTCTTGAGCGGGATAATTCTTTGAAACTGATGAAATAACTGGATTCATTGTATTTCCACCCCATATTAAGGCTAAGAAAAACAATATTAAAATAGCTGATATAAAGTTATTTCCAGCACCAAAAAACATTATTAAAAATCTTTGAAAACAACTTTTATTTTGTAATCTCTTATTTTTAGGTACCTTCTTAATATCATCATCATCGACATCTTCTCCTGCTAGTTGACAAAAACCTCCTATTGGAATAGCTCTAATAGTATATTCTGTTTCCTTACCTTTTTTACTAAAAAGTTTAGGTCCCATTCCAATAGCAAATTCGTAAACATAAACCCCTGTCAATTTAGCCCAAGTAAAATGTCCAAATTCATGAACAAAAACAATTACTCCTAATACTAAAACAAAGATAATTAAATTAATAATAAATGACAGATAAATCCCTTCTTTCTAAATGATTCCTACTAATATAACAAATGCTAAAACTACAAAAATTAAACTATCAAATCTATCTAAAATTCCACCATGTCCAGGAATTAAATCCGAAAAATCTTTTTTATCATAATATCTTTTTATTGCGGAAAAAATTAAATCTCCTAATTGTCCAATTATTGATAATAGTGCTGTTACTAAGATAACTACTACTAAAGATATACTAGAATTTATAATCGTTACATAAAAACTAGTTGCTACAAAAGTTCCCATTAATAATCCACCAATACACCCCTCTATTGTTTTTCCTGGTGAAATTAAAGGAGCTACCTTATGTTTACCAATTAACATTCCTGTAAATAAAGCAAATGTATCAGTAATAGTTGTTATTAATAATAAATATATGACATAAGTAATATCAAAATTACGTGTAATTATTAATAAATTAAAACTAAGACCAATAAATAATACTGCTCCTATTAAAAACAAGGCATCATTTAAATTATATTTTTTATTATTATTAATAAATACAATTGGTAGCATAAACAAAAACAATATAAAAGAAACTACCCTATAATCTAAATTAAATTCAAAACTAATTGATGTTCCACTACTAAAAGTAAAAAATAAGACTACAATATAAGCAAACAATTTAACAATAGCTGGAAATTCTTTTTTTGTTTCTCTTACTTTCAACAATTCATAAAGTCCTAAAACAGCTAAAGCCGTCATAAGAACAGCAAAATATTTTCCTCCTACAACTAATATAGGTACAAAAATAGCTATCATTATAATGGCACTTAATATTCTCTTTTTCATTTTTTACCTCCAAATCTTCTATCTCTCTTATTAAACTCTTCTAAAGCTTTATCAAACTCTTCTTCTGTAAAATCTGGAAATAACGTACTTGTAAAATAAAATTCTGCATAACTTGCCTGAAACATCATAAAATTACTAAGTCTTAACTCTCCACTAGTTCTAATTAATAAATCAAGTGGTGGCAAATCTTGATATAAGTTTTTATTAACAAAATCTACATCTATATCATCAAGGGTAATAGTACCATCTTTGTAAAGTTGACAAACTTTTTTTGTCATATCAACTATTTCACTTTGACCCCCGTAATTGATACAAATATTTAATGTACAACCATTATTATTACTCGTCTTTTCTTTTAAATAATCCATTGCTTCTACAACATCTTTAGGTAATTTATCTCTTCTTCCTGAGAAAACCACTTTAACATTATTATCCATTATTTCCTGAAATTCGCTCTTAAACATCTTTACAAACAAATTCATTAAATAATTTACTTCTTTTTCATCTCTTTTAAAGTTCTCTGTTGAGAAAACGTAAACTGACAAATACTTTACACCTAACTTATTTAAATAAAGACTTATCTTTTTTAAATTGTTAGCACCTTCTCGATGTCCCATACTTCTTGAAAGGCCTCTTTTCGTTGCCCATCTACCATTACCATCTACTATTATTCCTACGTGTGTTGGTATAATTAAATCTTTTTCCATAATATTACCTCTATATAATTTTATAACATATAGAAAAAAAAAGAAAGTAAAACTTCCTTTAAAATTTGTCAATGTTTATTTTAACATATTTATTTTCTTTTAAAGCACTACTTGCTTGAACCAAAGTTCTAATCGCATTAGCACACTTACCATCTTTTCCAATAACTCTGCCCATATCTTCTTCAGCAACAATTACTTGGATAAGCATTACGTTTTTTTCTTCAGTAGGAAATTCCTTAACACTAACAGCATCTTCATTTACTACTAAAGATTTAACGATTTCCTCGGTTAATTCTACTAAATCCATAAATTAACCTTCTTTCTTGTTTTTACCTTCAGCATACTTCTTCATGATTCCAGCTTTACTTAATAAATTTCTTACTGTATCAGTAGGAATAGCTCCATTATTTAACCATTTTAAAGCTAACTCTTCATTAATCTTAACTTCATTATCTCCAACTGGTTGATAAGTACCGATTAATTCAAGATATTGACCACTTCTTGGACGTCTAGAATCAGTTGCTACTATTCTATAAGTAGGTCTTTTTTTAGCACCCATTCTTGTTAATCTTAATTTAACTGCCATTTTCTTTCCCTCCATTTCTTCACTGATAGTTATTATAAATTATTTCTTATTCGTTGTCAACCATTTTTTGTTAACAGGTTGCCATTTTCTTTTCTTCACATAAGTATAATATATTGGTCTTTTAGGACAACCTCGCTTCCGTTCATATTTTATTTTTAAATGAAAATTATCTTGAAAAGCTTTTTTCTCAATACAATAAGCTGGATTAAATGTTGTACAAATAACTAATCCTTGTTCATTTAACAAATTTATTAAATTCCAATTAACCATCTCCACACATTTTTCTGTACCTGCCCAATCTAATATATTAGATAAATATATAACATCATATTTTTTATCAATGTTTTCAATTGGTTGAAAAAAATTTATTTGTTTAAATGACAATTCATTTTCTTGTAAACACTGTTTTACTTTTAACTTTTCTATTTCTTTTTCAAAACTCGTTCGTCCACATAAACAAGCATTCTGAGGATAAAGTATTTTTTGACATAAATCATCATGTCTTACTAACAATGTTTTCCAAAAATATTGAGCCATTTGTTCTTGTTCGTCCTTAGGTTTTACTTCTTTTAATACATCTAATAATACTTCATTACTACAATAGTACACATCTAATATATTTTTCTTTTCCAAGCACCATTTTCTTAAATAATAGTAATATTCTGTCAATGGATTAACATCAAAACTATCAATACATTTACAACCTGCTAATAAAAAAGAAAAATATTGATCACTTGATGCTAATACACTTAATACTTCTTTATTTGCCACTTTTTCATTCTGAAATATAAATTCTAAATTCTCATTAGTTCTAGAATATATATAATTGTTACTTTCATTATTAATAACTTCATAGGCAAATTCCAAATCATCATTTACATTTTGCATTATATTTCCCTACTTTTCTACTTTAAATTACTAACCTATTTTTTGGTATAAGTATAATATATTGGCATATTAATACCCATAATAGGATTATAATCTTTATAAACATCTAAACTAAAACTATCTGCAAATATCTCCTTTTCTTGTCTAATTTTTTCCATACTACCCCAATCAAAAAAATTAGAACAAACTACTACCCCACCAGCTTTAGTTATTTTTTTTAAATTTTCCATACAAACCTGTAATTTTTTCTTATTCTCCGTTCTTTGTAATATATTTGACATATATACAATATCATAGTCATCTTTAAAATCACTTTCTTCTAAGATATCAATATCTTCAAAAGCCATTTTTCCTGTCTTTAAACCTTGTTTTAACTCTTTTAAATTAAATTTACTTAATGGTTCATAAGAACTACTAAAAAACAATTCTCCCTTTAACTTATTAACATCTTCTTCTAATAGCTTATGCCAAAAAATCTGTGCTTTCTTCTCTTCCTCATCACTAGGTATTATTCCATCAACTACTTCTTGAATAGTTCTACCATTTATTCGATATGGATAAATACTTACTTCTTGTTCAATACACCATTTTCTTAAATAATAGTAATATTTCGTTAACCTATTAATATCAAAAGTATCTACCTTTTTAGCTTGATAATAATTAAACAATAATACTTGATCACTTGATGCTAAAACACTTAATACTTTCTTATCTTTTATAGCTAAATTTTTAAATATATATTCTAAATACTCATTACTACTTTTGTACATACGATAATCATTAAATGCTTTTATATTACGAGCTACATACAAATCTTCAAACAACTGTCTCATTATAGCCTCCATTTCTAAAAAGAAAAACACTGTCAAAATCGAGTGTTTATTCTAACAAAAAATAATATTCATGTCAAATTAAATAACATTTTCATTTATATAATCTTCTTTGACTTCTTCATTTATTTTCTCGGCTACTTCCTCTTCTTTAACTTCTTCTACTATTTCATCCCAAGGATCTTCTTCGTTATTAGCTTCTACCTTTACCTTTACATCATCTACTAGTTCTATGCCTAATTCTTTTTCTACAACATACTTAATCATATTACCTTTAATATCTACTTTTACACAATTTGGTTGTTTTAAACTTCTAACAATTATTTCTTCATTATTACTCTCTTCATCTCTTGCACGCATCTTTATTATTTCACTATAATTATTTGTTTGTTTTACTACTTCTGTTTTTGTATCATTATCATATGAATACCAAATATTTACATCATAACTTCCATCGATAATTATTTGTCCATTCTCTTTTCTACCTTGAAAATTGTGATTTATTACCCAACAGCCAAGTATCGTCGATGGATTATTATTAACTTGAATACTATCTTCTGTTGTAAAATTTTTCTTACCTTTAGCAATTACTGCTTTAGTAACAATTTCTCTATAAGCCATAAGTCCCTCCTACTTTAATTTATGCATAACTAATTAAAAAAGTACAAAAACAAATCTTATTTTAAAAGGTATGTTATAATAATCCTAGGAGGTAATTAATATGGCATCTGCAATTATTCATTTAGCTGTTGCTAAAGAATTAGAAAAATATTTTCCTATATCTAATAAAAAAGATTATTACTTAGGTTCTATTGCTCCTGATATTGCCAAAGAAATACATATATCTCGTAATACTACTCATTTTATTGATAAATATCCTGATACTCCTAATCTTGAAAACTTTATTTCTAAATACCCCAACTTTAAAAATAATTCTTTCGAACTAGGTTACTTTATCCACTTATATACTGACAAGTTATGGTTCAATAACTTTATTGATAACCTTTGTCAAGGAGACTATGTAAAATTACTAGACGGAACTATTATAAAAACAACTAAAGATGAAATTAATAAACTTATTTATCAAGACTATACTAATACTAATATTCAAGTAATTGAAGAATATAATTTAGATTTATCTCTTTTCTATGAAGAATTTACTCCCCCAACTTCTAACATTACTGAAGTTCCTCTAACTAAATTAAACATTCTAATTGCTAAAATGGGTATAATTATTGAAAATTCTAAAAAGAACAAAAATTATATTTTTGATATTTATCCTCTGAAAAGTTTTATAACTACAACTACTCAAGAAATATCAACCTACTTAAAAGCCTACTAAATACTAGTAGGCTTCTTCATTTAACAATTTATCGAAATAATCATTAAGTTCATCTTTTACTAAATTAATCATTTCATTTACCTTTGTTAAATACTTATTATATTCATAATAAAGAGGAATTTCTTCTAACTTCTTTTCTAGCTCATCTAATTCTTCTTTTACATCTTCTGTTTCATATTTTACATATTCTTTTTGTTTTAATTTTATCTTCGCAATCAATTGTTTAATATCATCATTATCCTGCATTAGTTTTTTTAATTCTAAACACTTTTTATATTCCAAACTTTCTTTTATTGTCCAAACAATTTCTTCAACAGCCTTATTCAACTATTTCACCATCTAAGCTCCATGTTTTAGCACTCTTTATTCTGACCTTAACAATTTCACCAGCTTCTAAATTCTTATCACTAGTAAAATTAATTAACTTATTTGTATCACTATAACCAAAATACATTTTCTTTTTATCAGATACTCCTTCTACTAAAACAGGTACTTCTTTTCCTTCTAATTTCTTATTGTTTTCCAAAAAGTATTTATTAACAACTTCATTTAATCTTTGTAATCTTTCCTCTTTTTCTTCCGTACTTATCTCATCTTTTAATAAACAAGCCGGTGTTCCTTCTCTCTTTGAAAAGATAAATGTAAAGGCGTTGTCAAATTTACATTTATTTACTAAATCTAACGTTTCTAAGAAATCTTCTTCGGTTTCGCCTGGAAAACCCACAATTATGTCTGTCGATATCGCAACATTTGGTACCATTTTTTTAATTTTATCAAACAATTCCAAATAACTTTCTCTACTATAGCGTCTTCCCATCAATTTAAGTATTCTACTAGAACCACTTTGAACAGGTAAATGAACACTAGGCATTATATTAGGATATTTTCCAATAACTTCCACCATACTATCCGTAAAATCCCATGGATGACTAGTCATAAATCTTATTCGGGGAATATCTTTTTTCGCAATATCTTCTAATAAATTACCCAACGTATAATCCTCATACAAATCTTTTCCATAAGCATTAACATTTTGTCCTAATAAAGTTATCTCTTTATAACCATCTTTTATTAATTCATCTATTTCCTGTAAAATATCTTCTTTCTTACGACTTCTTTCCCTACCTCTTGTATACGGTACAATACAGTATGTACAAAACTTATTACAACCATAAATTATATTAACATAAGCTTTATATGAAGTAGCTCTAATTACTGGTAATCCTTCTACCAAATCTCCTTCTCGTGAAAAGACTTCTATTTGTTGTTTATTTTCTTCTATAGCTTTATCTATAATATTAGGCAATTGATATAAATTATGAGTTCCAAATACAAAATTAACAAATTTATAATCTCGCATTATCTCTTCAACTACACTAGCTTCTTGAGCCATACAACCACATAATCCAATAATTAAATTTCTATTTTCATTTTTTAAATGTTTTAATCTTCCTAACATTCCAAAAGCCTTATTATGAGCATTTTCTCTAATAGAACACGTATTCAAAATAACTAAGTCTGCTTCCAAATAACTATCTACTTTTTCAAACCCAATACTACTTAAAAGAGCCTCAATATTTTCACTATCATGTTCATTCATCTGACAACCATATGTCTTAATAAAAAACTTTTTACCTTTATATTTACCTTTAATCTTCTCATCTAGTTTAAAATTAACTCTTTTATAACTTCTAATATCTCTTGTTCTAGCCTCTTTATAATCTGGTAGATGCATACAACCACTTCCATTCCCATATATAATACCTTATTTACCTATTTTTTTCAATAAAAAAGCTAGATACTTATCTAACTTTAGTTAAAAGCAAATTCATTTATAATTGACTCTAGCACCCCTAGTCTATTATTCATAATTTCTTTTTTTATAATTTCAAAATTATCTTTTATTTCTTCTACAATTCTTTCTAGGTTTGGTACTAAATCTTTCTTGTCTAAACTATCAACAATTACTTCTAAATTACTTATTTTAGCATATTTTCCATAATAATTATTTTTTACACATACTTTAAACAAATTTTTAAAAGAGTCTAAATCTATACTATCAAATCTTTTATCACTCAATATTTTAAAAGCTGTAGCTAAATAATTATTATTAATAGCTTTATCCAATGCTGTCTCTCCCTTATCATTTTTTATATTAGGAGCATAATCTTTTTTCTTTTTTAACTCATTCATAACTACAACAGCATTTAACGAATTATCTTGCGCTAAAATATGTCCAAAAGTATTTCCTTCTTCATTTTGTCTATTTACATTCCAATTTCTTTTTTTCATTAAAAGCAGTACTAAGTCATACCTTTTAGCTTTTAATAATCTCATCACTACATCATTTCCGACCCCGTCAACAATATTTACATTGATTTTATTATTTTCGATTAATTTCTCTATAACTTCAACTTCATCATGTTTAATTAAATCGAAAACTAAAAACTCATTATCTAAGCAAGCTTCATACATCTGCTGCCTATCATTTGTCATTATTAACACCTCTTTGTACGTGACAATAGACTATTTTAGCAGATGTCTCTTTCTTTGTCAAATTCCAATATTTACTAATATTCTTATTTATAAACCACTCTAAATTCTTTACTAATACTCAAAATATGTTATAATAAGAAACCATGAAAGGAGTATATTATGCACTCTATACAAACAAATTTTAAAACTAATAATGTTGCTAGATTAGTTAATATTACTAACAGTATTTTTAAACTATACAATGATTTAACAGATAATTGTCTTAATCAAAAAGAACTACAAAAGACCTTAGAAAATTTAAAAATTGCTCTTGAACTAGAAAATGAAATTTATCAGTCAATTGGTGAAGAAACTTTATTATCTCAAGAATTTCATAATGAATTTGATCATGAAATTTATACTCGTTTTGAAACATCTGATCAAAGAGATTTTATTTCTTATCTTGATAGTGATGAAATAAAATGTCGTTTTTACAATTACATATCTTATTTAATCTATCGTTATCCATTTTTATCAAATACTAATAGTCGTTATACTAACATTCAAGAAGATTATGATACCATCGAGCAACATTATTTCTTTGATTATGACTTACTAACTCTTTATTATTTTAACTCGTACCTTAAAGACAAATCTCTAAGTGAAATAAAACCTCACCTTACTAGTCAAAAAAATAGACTATTATTTGAAACTAAGATTTTTGATAATTATGCTTTTGAAGACCCCCAAGAACCCGAACTTAAGGCTAGAGAAAGACTTATTGCTTTCAATCATAATCCTGAAATTGTTAATGAAATCTTTACTAATTTACTAGTCCAAGAATTAAATCAAGCTCTCTCTTTTTCTCTTAAATATGGTCTAACAGAGCAAACTATCGATGATTTTGCCAATCTAGTAAGTGCCTTTATTAGTATCCAAACTTGTCTAGAAATGTTAGATTATTCCACTCTTTTAAAGCACTATACTTCATATCAAAAACAAATTCAAAGCGATATTTATGTAAAGTCCTTAATTAGACAATGTCCTATTGTAAATGAAAAAATACATGAAGCTTATAATGAATCAATTACTAAAAAGAAAATCAAAAATCAAACTAATTCTTAAGACCAAAAAATTTCAAACTAATTTTGTTTGAAATTTTTTGGTCTTTTTAAAACACTTTCTCCTAGGAATTCTTCCCCTAATTTTCTAACATTTAAATTATTATTAAATGTCTCTTTCTTCGTTAATACACTATCATTATTCTTTGTATTAAATAAATAAAACATCGTAAACATAATTATAAATGTTAAAGTAATTGACAATATTATTATATCACCCCAAGGTAAGGTCTTAATGATATTTCCTTCATCATCTATTTTTAAATACCCACCTTCTTCTAACTGCATTTTATAATAACCTTGAACAATTTTTACATACGTATCAAAGCCATCATAATATTTAGCTTCTGAAAAATTATTATAAACATATTTTAAAATATCCCCAATACGTTCATTATTATAAAAATCTGTCACATCACCCGTTGTAATCATATAAATTTGTACTTCTTTTTCTTCCATATATACAAAAAAAATTATTCCATTTTTTTTAAATTTATTATAATCATAAAAATTCTTCATATAATCTGTAGGAGAAAATCCATTTATATTTTCTTCTGTTAAAAAAACTAAATCTATATCTGCTGCATCAATATATTCTTTCACACTTTTATATAATTTTTTTTCTTCTTCATCGGTAAGAATATTGGCATAATCATAAATTTTTTCTTTAGCATTAACAGCTTTTGTCGCCAAAATATAATTTAAATTACTATCAGTAACTTCAACATTATTAGGTACTCTTAAATTATCCTTTGTTCTCTCATAAACTTTTGTTGACGCCTTACCTTCAATTGGTAAACTCAACATAATTATCATTCCTATTATAAAAATAAGTTTCTTCATTATCTTTCTCCTATACAAAATACGCTACTAAACAAGAAATACTAAACATTAAAATAAATACTATTAAAGAAATAATAAGCAATTTATAAATACTCCATGGTAACTTACCAGCTAACTCGCCACTTTGTCCGTTAATACCAACAACATAAGATTTTCCCTTATATTTAAAGCAAAAGACATAAACAGGTATCAAAGCTCTACTACTTGTTAATTGTGAAACTACCAAATTATTAGACTCTACTTTAGCACTTTTATGATTATCTAACTTTTTAATTTCTCTTAAACACTTCTTAATAAGACTTTCATTAGTAATTTTATTTATATCTCCTCTTAATAAATTACTTTCTAGAATTTCAGCATCTTTATCAGGACCAGTACTACTTACATTTGTAAAATCAAAAGGTTCCAATAAAGATAATAAACCTTTACTGAACAAATTACTTTCAAGGCTAAGAACCTTGTCAAACTTCATATTACATTCATAACCTACTCGATATTTTTTTACCTTCTTATAATCAAATTCCTTATCATGCCACTTACTTTCCGTATCCATTGCCTCAAAAGTAACATTTCCTGTTACTACATAATCACCATTATAAACAGGTACATACATTTTCCTAACCGTTTCAAGTGTCTCTTTCTTTACCGCTACCATTGGTATCAATGAAAAAATATTACATTTACCTTTATACTTTTTAAGTGCCTCTTCCTTAGATACATTAAAAGGTAAAATTATTGTATCACTTAAATCTCCTATATAATTATTAATTATTTTATCTGCTAAATTATCAAAGTTTCCTAAAGAATTATTATTCATTTAATCACCTTTATTCTTATAAAGATTATATTATATTTTTCCTAAAAAAAAAAGCAAGTTTTTACTTTTCTTGCTTACGACTTACAGCTGATTCTACTCTTATTACTTCAAGTAATCTTTTTATTTCTTTAGAATCAGCCGTAAAACTATTGTCAATATTATTCAATTTTTTTAATATTTGAGCTGTTTTTTTCATATACTTCACCTTTTTTAGTATATGAAATTTAGCTTTATCTATACATGTTTTTTACCCATTTATCCACATATTGAATCAAAACAATTTTTATAGCTTCAAAATATATGAATCTTTATTTATCTCTTTCTTCCACTACTATTTTGGATAATTGTACTCAAATCTGTTTGTAATTGTGAAGATGTACCTAATTCAAATTCATCTGTAACACCATAGTTAAATTTAAAATCAGGATTAAAAACAAATTTTTTATTTTTTACATCTAAAAAACCAATGCAAAACTGTTTTGGTATAACACGTCTAGCAAAATATGCCTCCGGTATTTCTTCATCTTCAAAATCATCAAAATGTTTTTCCGTTACTCCATATTGTAAATATTCTCTTGAACCTACTATACTTTTAGGTACAACAAACAAACAAGTTGCTCCAAAACCACTTCTATTTACACTTGGATTGGTAATACCACCAAAATCCAAATTACAACTTGTATTTGCAAAAAAATGTTGCGTATCAGCTAACTCATCCACAATTCCACTCATACGAATTTCAGCTTTTCCACCATTATATATATAAGTTCTTACATTCTCACTGTCATATTCTATAGCAATTGGTTCTTGACCTTTTACATTCCTTGGTAATTCATCTAACTTACTAGTGGACACTACATATCCTTTTTTTATTATGCTACTTGCCGATTCAACATCAGTAGCATGTTGATAAATTATATAACCCGCTTTTTGACAAAATTCATATATTTTTTTGATTAGATTACACAATTTTTCTCCATAATAAGCTCTCACTTCTTCTTCCGTTAAAGTTTCCTTCACATGCCTTAAATTTCTTTCAGACATCATTTCCCATAATTGTTCATAAGTCATAAATATAACCCTTTCACTATCTAATATTATTTTTAATACACCATTAAATTATTTACTTCTTTTCAATTTTCTCTTTTCCACCCATGTAAGGTTGTAATACTTTAGGAATCACAATACTTCCATCTTTTTGTAGATTATTTTCTAAGAAAGCAATCAACATTCTAGGTGGAGCTATAACGGTATTATTTAATGTATGAACAAATTCTTTTTCCCCATCTTCTTTCTTATATCTGATAGCAAGTCTTCTTGCTTGCGCATCTGTTAAGTTTGAACAAGAACATACTTCAAAATATTTTTGTTGTCTTGGACTCCAAGCTTCTATATCACAAGAACGATATTTTAGATCAGCTAAATCACCAGAACAGCACACTAACTTTCTTACAGGAATATCCAAACTTCTAAATAATTCTACTGAATAATTCCACATCTTGTTATACCATTCTTCACTATCTTCTTTTTTACATAAAACAACCATCTCTTGTTTTTCAAATTGATGAATTCTATATACTCCTCTCTCTTCTATTCCATGAGAACCAACTTCTTTTCTAAAACAAGGTGAATATGAAGTCATAGTAATTGGTAAATCACTTTCTTTTAAAATTTGATCTTTAAACTTAGCTATCATTGAATGTTCACTAGTTCCTATCAAATAAAGATCTTCACCTTCTATTTTATACATCATATTTTCTTTTTCTTCAAAAGACATTACTCCGTTAACCGCATCACCATGAATCATATAAGGTGGAATACAATATGTAAAGCCTTTATCAATCATAAAATCTCTTGCATAAGCAAGTACTGCTGAATGAAGTCTAGCTATATCACCCATTAAATAATAAAATCCATTTCCTGAAACCCGTCCTGCAGCATCTTTATCAATTCCATTAAAACTAGCCATTATATCAGCATGATATGGAATCTCAAAATCAGGTACCACTGGTTCTCCAAAACGGGCCTCTTCAACATTTTCACTATCATCTTTTCCAATTGGCACATCATCAGCAATTATATTAGGAATAACCATCATTTTTTCCTTAATATCTTTACTTAACGTATCTTCCTTTTCTGTTAAAGTATCAATCTCTTTACCCATTTTAGCTATTTTATCTTTTATCTTCATAGCTTCTTCTTTTTTGCCATCACGCATTAATTTGCCAATCTCATCACTTAACTTATTCTTCTCACCACGTTCTTCATCCATCTTAGCCTTTATATCTCGGTACTGTTTATCCAATTCATAAATCTCATCAACTAATTCTAACTTTTCATCTTGAAATTTCTTCTTAATATTTTCTTTTACTAAATCTCTATTTTCCCTAATTAACTTTATATCAATCATAACTCATTCTCCTCAAATAATTTTTTATTTATATTTCCATATAATATTTTTTCCACTTCTTCGTCAGAAAATTTACTTTTTAATAAATTACTAACTTCATCTTTAAAATTTTCATATTTTATAAAACTTTCATATTCATCATTTCCAAAAAATTCTTTATAAAAATCCATATTATCAGAAGCTATTCCTACATAATCAATTCCTATTAAATCTACCATATGACAAACATGTTCCAAATAAACTTCTTTCAATTTTTCAACTGGTAATCGTGAACTTAAAACAAATTCTGAATAAGCAACAACACCAATAACTGGCTCAAATTCCTTTAAAGCTAAAATCTGTTCATCATCCAAATTACGAAGACTAGGACATATTTTATAAGCATTTGAATGACTCGCAATTACTTTTATTTTCTTTCCTAATTTCTTTTGTTCTTTTAAAACCTCAATAGTATCATAAAAAGTTTTCTTATTCATATGCGAAACATCAATACAAATACCCAAATCAATTGCCTTAATAATAAAATTTTTTCCTAACTCCGTTAGACCATAGTCTCCTCTAATACCTGATCCATACTTATTAGGATTATTCCACACTAGCAAAATATTTCTAAGTCCCAAATTATATAATTCCTCTAACTCCGTTTCATCATTTATATAATCTGCTCCTTCAATACTAAGTACATAATCTTTTCTATTCATATAGTTACTAAGAATTTCACTAGCTTTTTGAAACATCTCTACGCAGTTAAAGTCATCGAAATTATCTCCATACTCTTCTTTCATTTCCGTCTTATTCATAAAATATAGATTAGCTATAACTTTCGAGACATTATCCTTATGATAATTCTTCAACCAATTTTCTAAATAACTATAATCCATTCTTAAATAACATTGATAAATTACTGATAATAAATCATAATGCATATCTATCATAAAATCACCTCAAAAAAATAAAAAGAATGTTACCTCAAGGAGTGCATAAGCACGGTACCATCCTTTCTTTTACTTAATTAGATAACGGCTTTAACCGGAATTACTTCATCTATAGAGTAGATAAATAAGTCTTTAATATCGTTTTCACCAACCACGATTTCTCTTTCATTAAAGATTCTTATTATTAGTTCTAATCATCGACTTGTTTTTATTATATGCTTTTTTTCCTTTTAATGCAACTTTTTAACTAATAAAACAATTTATATTATTTTCATCTTTCGTAACAGTAACATTTTCTACGATATTTTCAACACCAAATTCACCCCGTCTAACATTAACAAATCCAAATTGCCCACCATCACTTAAAGTTAATGTATATTCATAAGTTCCATTATTATTATACACAGCGACACTTGCTTCAACTAATTCATTAGAAAATCCTGTCATTTTTAAATCTCCCACTACATCATAATAAATAAAATAGTGTGTTGAACCATAAGCAAATTCTGTTGCTGAATCATCACATGAAAATTTACCATCTTTTATAGCTTTTTCCGTTTTATTTATAATTTTTTCCCCGTTTTCCACTAATTTTTCTCTCTTAGCATCCACAAATAAAGAATCTAAATTACCAGCATTAAAATATAAAAAACTAGCTATTCCTACCAAAAATACTAAAACTATTAATGTTATTAAAAATTTTCTTCTTTTATAATCCTTCTCTACAGCATTTTTATCATTTAATTTTGTATAAGTTACTCCATTATAAGTACTAGTACCAAAAGCTATAACAGGAATCATTAGTAAAAAAAGAAAGGCTGTTATTTTTTCATTTTTCTTAAATTTCTGTCCCAAATAGTAAAACATTATCAATAATAATACTACATTTACTATCGGAACAATCATCAATAAACCTAAAAACTTTTTACCTAAAGTCATTTCTGCTAAAATCATACAATTATAAATTGGAATTATTGCTCCCCACCATGGTCTATTCATTTTCATGAAAATTATTTCCATTGCGACTACATATAAATATATTACCGCACAAGCCATTAAAATAATGGAAGTCATTAATTGCGACTCCTTCAAGTAAAAGATAACAAAAGCTCCACCTAACAAAGTACCTAAAATTAATAGTAAATTGAAAAAGAAGAAGAAATTTCTATTACCTATTCTAGTTGCTTCTTGCGTAAAATTAGTAACCGCATTTTGTTGCATCATCAACGTTTTACCAGAACCAATTTCATATGTATTTTTAGCCTTTGCATCAGCAAATTTATTCATATTTTGATTATCTGGATGATTATAGTTCAACGCTCCACATTTCATACAATATCTAGCGCTTTCTTTCATTTCTGCTCCACATCTTTGACAATAAATTACACGTTCATTCATTGAAATCCCTCACTATAATATACTATAACCATTTTACCATATAAACAAAAAAAGAAAAACATTAAATTTCTTTAATGTTAATGATGTTAAATGAAAAAGTAAATTGCGTTTAAAAATAAAGAGTTGAAATTTAGTCTTTCATCTACTTTAGTCAAGGACG
>CANQSQ010000013.1 GCA_947626565.1 uncultured Bacilli bacterium | reverse complement strand
TGAAAATTTGACAAAAAAATAACCATTCTATAATGGTTCATTTAAATTTTATATTTTAAAACTGATAAATTCCCGTGAGATATAGATTAGTCTATATCTTTTTTTGAGGAATAAATATTTAAAACTTTTTATTAATTATCTTGTAAAAAGGAGAAAAAAAAGTTATAATTTTATTTATAATAGGTAATAGGAAGCTAAAGAGGGGAATAATATGTTTGATAGAATTATTTATATTAGTGATCATTCTGCTAATATTAAGTTGAAGCAGAATGCTGAAGTAACGATGAATTTGATGAATTTACATTTAGTATTTGAAGATGATGTAAAAAAAGTCTTAGGAGAAGTCGATGATTTAGATGGCGATATAGTAAAGGCTCGTTTTTTGGGTGAAATAGTCAATGGTAAGTTAATTGGTGGTACTATAAGAAAACCTTCTTTAGATGCGAAGATAAGAGTTATAAAAACAGAAGAAATTCCTATGATTACTGGTACAGATACCCAGGGATTTATGAAATTAGGAGTTAGTCCTTTTTATGATGACTATCCAGTCTTTTTGGATGTAAATAATTTTTTTAGTAACCATTTTGCTATATTTGGTAATAGTGGTTCTGGAAAAAGTTGTGGTATTTCTAGATTGTTTCAAAATATGTTTCGTGATACTAGGCTAGATCCATATAAAGCAAATATTGTTTTGTTTGATTCTTCAGGTGAATATTACAATGCTTTTAATAATTTAAATCAAATTAATTCTAATTATCATTATCGTTTTTTTACAACTAATGAAGCTGATGGTATAGGAGAAAATTTAAGATTACCAATATATTTATTAAATGCTACAGATTTGGCTTTACTTTTACAAGCTACCAATCATTCACAATTACCTATAATTGAAAGAATGTTGAAATTAGCATTAGTATTTTCACAAGATGATATGGATGCTAATAGTTATAAAAATCACTTGATTGCTAAAGCTATAATGACAATTCTTTATACTAATGAGACAGCACCAAATAAAAGAAATGATGTTTTCTCTATTTTAGCAAGTTGTTCAACACCAGAATTTAATTTAGAGGCTCCAGTACAAGGTATTGGTTATGTTAGAAAATTTAGAGAGTGTTTTTTAATTGATAATTCTGGAAACTTTTCAGAAAGTGTATTATTAACTGAGTATGTTACATCATTTATTCATGATGAATATGATGATTTTGAACCACATGGAGGAGTTTATTATAATCTAGATACATTAGAGAAAGCTCTTAACTTTACATTAATTAGTGAAGGTTGGTTACGTAATGAAAATACTTATGGAGATGCTGTAACGATAAGAGTAAGATTGCATTCTTTGATAGTTGGAGAAAATGCTAAATACTTTAATGTAGATAAATATATTAGTTTAGAGTCTTATTTGTCATCTCTTTTAATTAATAATGGTAATAAATATCAAATAGTTAATATTAACTTGGATGATGTTGATGATGATTTTGCGAAAGTAATTACAAAGATTTATTCAAGATTAATATTTGAATTTGCTAAAGGATTAAAGAATAGAGCTAGTATACCATTTCATATAGTTGTTGAAGAGGCTCATAGATATATTCAAAACGATACAGATAGATTTTTGATTGGTTATAATATATTTGAAAGAATTGCTAAGGAAGGTCGTAAGTATGGTGTTATTCTAGGACTTATTTCTCAAAGACCAGTAGAACTTTCTGATACTGTTATTTCTCAATGTTCTAATTTTTTAATATTTAAAATGAATCACCCTGTTGATGTTGAGTATATTAGAAAAATGGTTCCAAATATCAGTGATGAAATTGTTGAAAAACAAAAGACATTACAATCTGGTACTTGTTTAGGATTTGGAATGGCTTTTAGAATACCATTGATTGTAAAAATGGAAATGCCTAATCCTTCACCATTAAGTAGTAACTGTGATGTTGTTAATATATGGAATGGTGCTGGACATACTACTTCTCAAGCTCCTATTACGGAAATGCTTACAATACCAACAGCAGGAAATATTACTTCAGGTAGTGGTAATTTAGTATCTGTTGGTTCATATACTAATAATAACAATAACAACAACAATAATAATAGTAGTAATAATTTTTCGATGAATAATAATAGTAATAACAGTAATAATTTTTCAATGAATAATAATAGTTCTATGGGAAATGGAATTAGTAATGGAGCTAATCAAAATAATGATAGTAATAGTATAATTTCTAAGTTAGTACCTGGTTTAGTAGATAGTGGTTCTAATGACATGGGTGCAAGTGAAAATACTAATAATAATCAAAATAATAATGATAATAGTGGTAATAATTCACAAAATAGTCAAAATAATAATGATGGTAATGGTACTAATAATGATTCCAACAGTATTAATAATATAATTGATGATAGTAATGGAGAATCAAACCTTATGAATTTATCGCCAATTATTTCTAATTTATTAAGTTCTAGTAATAATGATTCTGCTAGTATGGATACATCATCTAGTGTTGGATCTTTAGGAGTTAATCCTGCTTTACAAAGTGTTATGCCAACAATGAATAATAATGGTCCTAGTGGTGGCGGGTTATCTAATTTATCATTAGATGATTATGATGACGTTAGTGATGGAGAACCAGATTTTAGTTAAATGATGCTTTTTCAGCATCATTTTTTCTTTCTTTACTTGAAATTGTCTTTTTGATATAATGCTTGTAGGTGATAAATATGTTTGAAAGTCTTGGAGATAGATTACAAAATGCATTACATAAAATAAAAGGTTATGGAAAAATAACTGAAGAAAATATATCGGAAATGATGCGAGAGATTCGTTTAGCATTGTTAGAGGCAGATGTTAATTATCAGGTTGTAAAAGAGTTTACTAATACGGTAAAAGAAAAGGCTTTAGGAGAAGAAGTAGCTAGTAGTATTAATCCAGGAGATTTATTTGTAAAGATAGTAAAAGACGAACTAACAGAATTGTTAGGTGGAGAAAGTGAAGAGTTAAATACGAAAGGTGATCCAGCTATTTTAATGTTAGTAGGATTGCAAGGTTCTGGAAAAACAACTACTATTGCTAAACTAGCTAATTTTTTAAGAAAAAAACGAGCTAAAAAACCATTACTTGTAGCGTGTGATGTATATAGACCAGCAGCTATAGATCAATTAAAGCAACTTGGTAATCAGTTAAATATGGAAGTATACGAAGAAGGAAAAGAAAATCCTGTAGAAATTGCAGAGAGAGCTATAAGTTATGCTAAAGAAAATAAATATGACTATGTTTTGATTGATACTGCTGGACGATTACATATAGATGAAAATTTAATGGATGAACTTGATAATATAAAAAATAAAGTAAATCCTCAAGAAATACTATTAGTTATTGATGCTATGATGGGACAAGATGCCATTAATGTTATTACTGGTTTTAATGATAAATTACCTTTAACTGGAGTAATTCTTACAAAGTTAGATGGTGATACAAGAGGTGGAGTAGCTTTATCAGTTAGACATCTTACACATGTACCTATTAAATTTATAGGTACTTCAGAGAAATTAGATGGACTTGATTCTTTTGATCCTGAACGTATGGCTGGAAGAATTTTAGGTATGGGAGATATTGTTTCCTTAGTTGAAAAAGCTACCGAGGCCATTGATGAAAAAGAGGCTGAAAAAACAGCTAAGAGAATGCAACAAGGTAAATTTGATTTAGAAGATTTTTTAGCAACAATGAAACAAATGAAGAAGTTAGGACCATTAGAAAATATTATAAAGATGTTACCAGGAGCTAAGAAAATGGGACTTACTGATGTAAAAATAGATCCTAAACAGATGGCTCATATAGAAGCAATTGTGTTGTCAATGACACCTAAAGAAAGAAGAAATCCTGATATAATTAAGGCTAGTCGTAAGTCAAGAATTGCTAAAGGTAGCGGTAGAAGTGTACAAGAAGTTAATAGGTTATTGCAGCAATTTGACCAGATGAAAAAAATGATGAAGCAATTTGCTAATGGTAATATGAAATTGCCATTTTAAATGGTAAAAGGCACTTAAGTGCTTTTTCTTTTGATAAAAATATGATATTATATATACCCATAGAGGTGATACAATGAAAAATCCTAGCGATTTATTAGGACAAACGATGGAATGGTTTATTGAAGATTTATTTGATGATAAGCAAAAGAGATATAAAGAATTAATTCCTAGTTTATATACCTTTTTGGCTGGTTATAAAGAAAATTCAGGAATATTTATAAATAATTTTTTGTGTAAAAGAAATTATGATGATTATTGTCGTGGTAAGTTTGAAAGTCATGATGATTCTATACCTAATTATTTTGATGATATAAATTTTTCAAGTTATATGAAGCAACATTTGCGTAATTTAGAAAGAGCTAGATGGGCATATGTACCAGTAAATGTTAGTTTTATAGATTATTTAATTACGGTTGCGGAGGCTTTAGAGTTAGCTCCAGTAATAAGAAGAAAAACGTTATATCATGGATGTTTGAATTTAGAAGAAAGTGGAATGAATGGTTTGGTTTCTGTAACGGCTTCCGAAGATGTTGCTAAAAAGTTTAGTAGAGGAACTATTGTTACTTTACATATACCAGAGGGAATGAAAGGTATTAATGTTCGGAGAATAAAACCAGTTAATCAACGTAAAAATGACAAAGAAGAGGAATTTATTTTAGCACCTTGTAGTTTTGAAGTTATTGGAGAAGAAGTTGTATCTAAAAATGATGATGAGTCTAATAATCCTAATGATTATACACAGATGGTTGATGTAGTAGTTAGACCTTTGGATTTATTAGAAGAGTTTTATAAGGCTATGGAAAATCCTCCAGAAGATTACTTAAAGATTAGAGAATTGCAGGGAGATTCTTTTGATGAAGCTAAAGAGTATTTAAGAGAGTATTTAGAAAAGAGAAGACAAAATACTGAAACACAAGTATATAAAAGATAAATTTTATGGGCATTGTTAGTGTCCTTAATTTAATTTAAACATAGTATAAATTAGAGGAGGTATTTATATTATGTTTGATCAAAGTAATATGTCTAATTTTGATTCAACTGTAATTGGTAATAATAATGTTGTTGATAACGATATGACAGTTGATGTTAATATGATGAATTATAATAATGGTGGAATGATGAATAATGCGGTTAATGAAGGTGTTCAGGAAAGATGTATTCACAGAACTTTTGTTCATGAAGTTCCACATGTGTGATAATTTATGATAGACGGGAAATCTTATGTAAAGATTAAAGGCATTTTGGTAAAAGTGTCTTTTTGTATGTGATATAATAGGTGTGTAGGTGACGAATGATGAATAAATATAATTGTATGAATAGAAATAGAAATTATCAAATGGAAATAGAAGAAATATTAAAAGCTAGAAAGCCAGAAATTTTAGATTTTTTTAATGTAGTAGATAATGGTCAATTTAATTTTAATATTTATGTTTATGATACAATTAATGATTTAGTTAAAGAAATGAAAAAGCGAGGTTTTGCCGAAATGCCTGCATATATGTGTGCTTGTTATAAAGATGAAGATAATTCTTTAAATTTTTTTGAACCAAGTGATAATCCTAAGGAAAATGAGTGGAGTAAAGAACAATATAAAAAAGTTATCTTTCATGAAGAAATTCATGGTATTCAAAGTATAATTTATGGTCAACAACCTGAATGGTTAACAGAGGGAATTGCTAAATATTTAGATGGAACTTATAGTAGGGGTATTAAATATTTACTAGATGAATATGTTAATAAAACAGCTATTCCGTCTATGTATGAGTTAGAAAATGAGTTTGGTATGCATGATTATGATAGTTATGATTATTATTTGATGGTTGAATATTTAATAGAGACTTTAGGAAAAGATAATTTCTTATTAGCTATTAATTCGAGGAAAACGATTAAGAAACTAAGTAAGGATTTAGTAACTAAGGCAGTAGATTATTATAATAAAAAATTTGATGTTACTGAATTAAAAAAGAAATAAGATAAAAGTTTGATGAGATATTTTGATGAAAATATACGCTATAGTTTATTAATAAATTTTAAATAAAAAGGATAATTGATATGAATAATAAATATGAATTTTTTATAGCTGGTAGAGCTAGGAATAAGGAAAACATTTTAAAGATATGTAATTTGTTTGATAAATATAAAATATCTTATTATTGTTTTTTAAAGAATGAAGATGATTGGGGCTATGGGAATAAAAGTCAAACGCCTGAAGAAAGACAAAAAGAATTTGAATCTCTAGGGTTAAAAAGTGATGTTGTTTTAAACTTATTCAATAATGATTTGGAGGGAGAAAAAAATTCAAAAAATTTGCTACTTGTTTTACCGGCTGGAAAGGCTGCACATATAGAAGCAGGAATTGCTTATGGGTTAGGTAAAAGATGTTATGCAATTGGAGAATATGAAGCAACAGATACGCTATATAACATTTTTGAAGAAATATTTTCCGATGAAAACGAATTAGAAGAATTTTTAAAGGGATATAATGTAAGGAAGAATAAAGTTAGAAAGTTGGGAAATTTATGAATGTAAATAAAATAAAAGAAGAATTAATTCAACAAAAGCAGTCTAAATTTAAGGGGAATATATATCATTATTCCCAGGTTAATTTTTCGTATAATTCAAATAAAATAGAAGGTAGTAGATTAAGCGGTGAGCAGACTGAGGCAATTTTTGATACATCGTCTTTTATACCTAAAAGTGATGATTTAATTAAATTAGATGATTTAATTGAGGCTAAAAACCATTTTAAATTATTTGATTATATATTAGATAATGTAGATGCGCTTTTAAGTAAAGATATGATAATTGATATGAATAAGATATTAAAAAGAAATACTAGTGATGAAGAAAATCCTAGATATAATGTTGGTGGATTTAAAGTTGTTCCTAATATTATAGGTGTTGTTAATGTTATTAATACTACTGCCCCAGATGATGTTGAAAAAGAGATAGAAAAATTATTAAAAGAATATAATAAAAAAACTAATATTACTTTGGAAGATATTGTTGATTTTCATTTTCGATTTGAAAGAATTCATCCTTTTGGAGATGGAAATGGTCGAGTAGGTAGAATAATAATGTTTAAAGAATGCTTAAGGAATAATATTATGCCCTTTATTGTATTAGATGATGATAAACCTTATTATATGAGGGGTTTAAAAGAATATAAAAAAGATAAAAGTTTTTTAATCGATACTATAAAGCATGAACAAGATTTATATGAAAAAACTTGTCAAGAATTATTAAATTTTGAAATAGAAAAATAGCTAAAAAACATCCTAAATTTAAATGAAAAATTAATAGGATGTTTTTTTTTGATTGTAAATGATGTAGATAAAAGAAATTTAATATTACTAAAATTTTTGTTTTATCCATACATTTTAATGAGGAGATTAAAATATATGGATAAGTATAAAATTAATTATATCTTCAGTGGCGAAAAAAATATAAATGATATTTTTATAAGTGTTTTAAATAAAGAAGTAAAGAGATTTCTAATGATTTGTAAAAATGAAAAATGTGATGAGCTATCACCATATACGGGTTTGTTTTTTGAGGAAAGTAGACATTTTAAATAAATATAATGTTGGTCTTTATATCAGACTATCACGGGAAGATGATGATAAGGTGATGCTTAGTGAGAGTATTACAAATCAAAAGAGTTTATTACTTCAATATGCTAAAGAGAATAATTTAAAGGTTTATGATATTTATATCGATGATGGTTATAGTGGTACCAACTTTGATAGACCAGGTTTTTATAGATTACTTAAAGATATTGAGTTAGGAAAAGTAAATATGGTTATTACCAAAGATATGTCAAGACTGGGAAGAGATTATATTGGAACTGGTAATTTGATAGAAAAGTATTTTCCAGAACATAATGTTAGATATATTGCAATTACTGATAATGTAGATACTTTTTTAGATAGTACAAATAATGATATTGCGCCATTTAAAGCGATAATGAATGATATGTATGCTAAAGATATTTCAAAAAAAATTAAAGCTAGTTTAAAAGCCAAGATGAAAGAAGGAAAATGGGTAGGAGGAAGATGTCCATTTGGATATGATCAGGACAAAAATGACAAAAATCACTTAGTAATAAATAAAGAACAATCTGATATTGTTAGAAGAATATTTAATATGTGTTTAGAAGGTCTATCATGTTATAAAATAGCAAAACAGTTGACGAAGGAAAAAGTAAAGACTCCAGCTGAGTATTATAATTTTGAATGGAAAAGCCATTATAATTTAAGGTATGGACAGTGGCATTCTAAATCAATAAAAGATATTTTAACAAATAGAATGTATACAGGTGATTTAGTACAAAATAGAAGAAGTAAAGTAAATTATAAAGTTAAAAAAATTGTTAAGAATAATACTAATGATTATATTGTGGTAGAAAATACTCATGAAGCAATTGTTGATAAAGAGATATTTTATGAAGTTCAAAAAAGATTACCAAAAAATGTAGGTAGAGAAGAAAAAAAAGAAAAGCATTTACTAGATGGACTTTTGTATTGTGGTGATTGTGGACATCGAATAGCAATTACATCTAGAAGAAAAAAAGATAGTAGATGTTATACTATTTGTAATTACTATCGAACTTATATGAAGCAAAGACTTTGTACAACACATTCAAATAATTATGATGAATTGGAAAAGGTAATTATTAATTCCTTGACTAAAATATGTTTAAACTATATTTGCAAGGATAAAATTGAAAAGATGGTTTTAGCTGATCTAGATAAAAATAGCAAAATTAATGATAAAAAAGGGGTGGAAAAACTTTATAATGAGATAAGGCAAATTAATGATAATTTAGATGATATTTATATTGATAAACTGAGTAAAAAAATTACTGAAGAACAATTTGAAAGAGTTAAATTAAAATTAGAAGCTAAACTTTCTATAAAGCAAAAAGAATATAAGAAATTAAATAATAATATTGATGATATAGTAAATGAAAAATCTAAAAATAAAGTTATATTGGAATATATTAATAGATTTTTATCTATGGAAGATCCTAATAGAGAACTTATAATTAATTTAGTTGATAGAATAGAAATATTTGAAGATAAAACGATAAATATTAAAACTGCATTTAATAATACTAAAAAATAATTGACAAAATGTATAAACAATGTATATACTATATATGGAGATGATTTTATGGAAGCTAAGCTTCAAAAATGGGGAAATTCTTTAGGAATCAGAATTCCTAGTAATATTTTAAAAACCTTAAATATAAAAACTAATGATATATTAAATATAGAATTGGATGATGACAAAATAGTTATTAGTGTACCTCAAAAAAAGAAAATATCATTAGAGGAAAGATTTAAAAAATATAATGGAGAAAATTTGGCCAAAAATTTTTCTTGGGATGAAAGTGTAGGAAAAGAAATATGGTAAAAAAATATATGCCAAAGCAAGGTGATGTTGTTTTTCTAGATTTTAATCCAATAAAAGGTCATGAGCAATCAGGATTTAGACCAGCAATTGTAATTAGTAACAATGTCTTTAATCAAAATACAAAAATGGTTATTGTGTGTCCCATTACTTCCAATGATAAAGAATTTCCAACACATTATAAATTGGAAGACACTATAGATGTACGTGGTTCTGTATTATGTGAACATATTAGAAGTATAGATTATGAAGTTAGAAATTTAAAATTTGTGGAAAAATTAAGTGATAATGATTTCATAAGCATAATTACATTATTAAATGCTTGTATTGAAGAATAGTCTAACAAAAAGGGACAAGCACATGTTTGCCCAATTCATACTAGAATAATTAATCATCATGTATATAAACATACTTATAGACCAGAATATACTTGTTCAGAAGAAAATACAGTAAGTAATGTTCAATGTGGTTCGTGCTGTAATTTTAGATAAGAAAAAATATTTACCTTAAGAGGTAGATATTTTTTTACAGTAAATTAATTGTAAAATATTTTGTCTAGTTTTGTCTATTTAGTTGCGAAAATAGAAGATAGAGTTTATTCTTATAATAGGGAGTGTGATAATAGTGATTTATCCTTCTATTGATAAGTTACTTAATATAGTAGATTCTAAATATGAGTTGGTTCATATATCTGCTAGAAGAAGTAAAGAAATTTCAAAAGATGGGTTTTTACAAATGCCTGAATCCGAGTATAAGAGTAAAAAGAATATTGGAAGAGCACTTGAAGAGGTTTCAGAAGGACTTATAACGGTGAAAAAAGGAGAAGAATAAATTTTCTTCTTTTTTCTATGGTATAATAATTTTAGGTGGTTTCATGAAAATAGTTAAATATAAAAAAGGTCGTAATGGTAAATATTGTATTACACTAGATAATAACAGCGAAATTATATTGTATGAAGAAGTGATTTTAAAATATAATTTATTAATAAAGAAACAAATAGATGAAAAAGAATTGCTAGAAATAGATAAATATAATCAAGAATGTGATGTTTATTATGTAGCTTTGAGTAGTTTAAAAAATCGTTATAAGAGTATTTATGAAATGAAAGAATATTTAAAGAAAAAAGAATATCCTGATGACTTAGTAGATAAAGCTGTGTATAAATTAATAGAACAAGGGTATTTAAATGATAGGTCGTTTGCTAAAAGTTATATAAGTACGCAGATGCTTTTAAGTAATAAAGGACCTTATAAAATTAGAAAAGAACTTAGTGATAAGAAAATAGATGAGATGATTATTGAAGATGAAATTGCTGTTTTTAGTAAAACAGATGAATTAGAAAGAATAGAAAAGCTAATTGGAAAGATGTTGAAAACTAATAAAACAAGAGGGGGAGTAGTTCTAAAGCAAAAGCTAGCCAATGATTTGAAAAATCTAGGTTATAGTGTTGAGTTAATTATGGATAGTTTAAATAAAAAGGAAATAGGTGTGGATAAAAATATTGTGCAAAAAGAAAAAGACAAATTATATCGCAAATTGAGTAGAAAATATAGTGGTAAAGAATTAGAAATGAAACTTAAAGAGAAACTTTATCAAAAGGGATTAAATTATGAAGATTAAAAAATTTATTAAAAAAAATCACTTATTACTGGCATTTTTATTATTGATTTGCTCATTGACACTATTTATGATGTTGTTTTTAATTAGAGAGAGTGATTATTTTTGGCATATTAAAGTAGGGGAATATATTTTTAAAAAGGGTATTTTAAAAAAAGATATATTTTCATGGTATATGCGAAATAAATATTGGATGAGTCATGAATGGCTATTTGAATATTTTCTTTACAGTTTGAAACATTTATTTGGTAATATGCATATGCTGATATATGCTTTTAGTTGTTTATTAGTATTATTTCTTATTCTATTTTTTAGTAATAAAGATAAATTGACTAAGAATATTCCTTTTTCATTGTTGTGGATAACTTTGTCGTTAATATTAATAATTTTTATTCAAGCTCGACCTCATCTTTTGAGTTTTAATTTTTTAGCACTAACTATTTGGTTTTTGTATGATTTATATCAAAATGAAAATTCTAAGAAAATTTATCTTTTACCATTAGTTACAATATTGTGGGCTAATTGTCATGGTGGTTCAAGTAATTTAAGCTATTTATTTTGTTTAATCTTTTTGATAGGAGGATTATTTTCTTTTGAATTTGGAAAAATTAGAGCTAAAAAAATGTCTAAAAAACAATTACATAAGTATTTATTAGTAATGTTTATGTGTATGGGATGTGTGTGCTTAAATATACATGGTATAAAAATGTTTTTATATCCTTATCAAAATATGTTAGATACGGTTATGGTTCAAAATATAAGTGAATGGAAACCGACTACGTTAAGTGAAGCGTCTCATTATCCTTATTTTATACTACTAATTATAATTGTAATAATATTACTTGTTAGTAAAAAGAAGATAGAATTGATAGATTTTCTATTACTTGGAATAGTTGTTTTTTTAGGTTTAAAGAGTATAAGATTTTGGGGTTATACATATATAGTGTTATCTTTTGTGATATTTAATTATGTGGAAAAAAGAAAAATAGATAATTTAAGTACGCTAGTTATTATAGTAGTAAGCTGTATGTTTTTAGGTATGTTTATAGGAAATAAACAAATGATAAAAACCAATATAAATAAAAAATATCTTAATGATAAGATAATTAATATAGTAAAGAATCAGAAACCACAGAGACTATATAACATGTATAATTATGGTGGAGAATTAATTTATAATAATATAGATGTTTTTATCGATGGAAGAGCTGATTTATATTCGGGAAATAATTATGAAGATTATTTAAATTTATCATACTTAAAAGGTGATTTTGTAAAAATAATGGATAAGTATAATTTTGATTATTATTTAATTGATAATACTTATCCTATATATACATATTTAAAATATAATCAAGATTTTGATATTGTGTATAAAAGTAAAAAAGTGACTTTGTTTAAGAAAAGACAAAGTGAAAGTGATGTATAACATAAAAAGACCTCATTCTTTATAAGAAACGAGGTCTTTTTGTTTAATTAGAACTAGCAGCATCAATTAAAGTGTCCATATAATTTTCATAAGCTTTCTTTAATTTAGAATCATTCCATTTTATGTTATTGTCTTTTCTAATTTTTTCTAGAGTCTTGTAATGTAGAGTTGGATCAGCATTTAATTTTTCATCCTTTAATTTATCTTTAATATCATCTTTAACTTTACTTAATTTAGGTTTGCTTTTAGAATTAGTTTTTAAAATAATATGATAACCAAATTCTGTTTTAACAGGTTCTTTAGTATATTCATTTTTATTTAGTTTTTTTACAGCTTCAGCAAAATCATCATCAACTTCATCAAGACTAACATAACCTAGGCTACCACCATTTTTAGCTGTAGCTTCATCAGTAGAATATTTTTTAGCAAGTTTAGCGAAATCTTCGCCATCATCTAATTTTTTGATAACTTCTTGAGCTTTTTCTAGAGCTTCCTTTTCAGCTTCTTCTTTTTCTTTATCAGTAGCATCATCACTAACATTCAAGGAAATAAGAATGTGACTAACTTCAACATCACCATAGATATTTTCATCATAATATTTTTTTATTTCTTTGTCAGATAGATTTTTCTTGATATAATCTTCAACAGCTTTAGTTCTTTTATATTCTAAACGTAACATTTCATCTAATTCTTTTTCAGTTTCAACACCAAAGTATTGTCTTAAAACAGATTTATAAGTTTCTTCATCAGAAGAGTATTGAGAACTTATTTGGGAAATTTGTTTTTCAACAGCTTCATTTTCCTCTTTATCAGTTTTATATTTTTTATCCAATAAATTGTGATCTATCATATCAATTAAATGTGAAATATTATCTTCTTTAATGTCTTCATAATAGTCAGTGGCAGTTATTTTTTCTCCTTTGACAGAGATTGCTACTTCGGCACCATCTTTTAACTCAGCTTTTTTTCCACAACCACTAGTTATTAAAGAAATTACTATAAGTGTGGATAAACATAAAAAAATTTTTTTCTTCATACTTTTTCCTCCTATACAATTAATTATAATAACAAAAAATTAAAATTAGTGCAATAAAATTAGTTAGATATAATCACACAAATGGCACATTTGCCATAAAATAAAATGAAAGCAATAAAAAAGGAGGAAAAAACATGAATAATTGTATTTCATCTTCAGCTATTATTTTAGTACTGTTTATTCTTTTAATTATTATTTTAGGTGCTTATATTTAAGGAGGTGTTTTAAATGAATTGTTCAGATAATAATGTTGTAACTACTACATGTACTTGCACTGGTACTGGTAGTAGAGGTGGCAATGGATTTTTATTAATTATCATTTTATATATATTATTAGCAATTATATTAGGTGGAGCATTTGGTTCTTATAATTATTAAGAGGGTATACCTCTTTTTCTTTTGGTTATATTAATAATGGTGATATTTGTGGAAAAAGTGAATTATTATTTAAAAATCTTTTTATTGGGGTCAGTTATAGGATATATTTTTGAGACAGTATTAAAAATCTTAGTTAATCCTGATGCTAAAAATGGTATATTATATGGTCCATGGATTCCTATATATGGATTTGGATGTATGATAATAATTGCTCTTATGCGATTAATTTTTAATAGAACAAATTTTAATAGAATAACCAAGATAATACTTACATTTGTAAGTGTTGCTGTAGTAATTACCATATTAGAATATTTGGGAGGTTTTTTAATAGAAAAATTATTTCATAAAGTATTTTGGGATTATACTAAGATGTATTTTAATATAGGAAAATATGCATCCTTAGAAATGAGTTTAGTATGGGGAATTTTATCATTAGTATTTATTTATATAATTAAACCTGTAGAAGAAAAAATAATAAAAAAAATACCAAATTATGTTTTTTATATGGCATTTTTTATATTTATTTTAGATGTAATTGGAACTAGTTTAAAACTTTATAAGTAATGTTATATTGTTTTAGTAAAGGTGAATTTTCTTGATTAAGAATAGCTGTTATTATTTGGGTAAGAGTAGCTTTTTCTAAAGAAGTATTTTGAAGATTAGATATTTTAAGAGAATTGGTAATATTATTTTTTTCAGTTAAAGTAATCGTATATGACTTAGGAGTTATCTCTTCTTTAGTAAGAGTAGAAGTAAATTGTAAAATAGAGTTGACAATGTTATCAGAGTTCCAGTTATCAATAAGTAATTCTTTAGATACAGTATAAATTGGTAAAGAAGATAAATTTTGTTCTGATAAGATACTTTCTTGGACACGTTTAGTGTAAGTATTTAATTTATTAGGAATAGATATAGTTACTTTTTCACTAGTTTTGTCTTTGATATCTTTAGTTATTACTTTAGAAGTATGAGTAAGAAGAGAATTTCCTTCGACATAGTCTTTTTGATAAGTATCAGATACTTTTTTGTTAGCGTAAGTTAAATAGAAGTAAAGATTGCTATTTTTTTTAGAGGATATTTTTATTTTAAAAGTATTATTTTCATATGAAATAGAACTTTTTTTGGTATTTTGATATAGAGAAGTATAATTTTCTTGTAAGTAGTTATCAAATATTTTTTCGGCACGAGGGATGAAAATAATATCCATTTTTTCATGAACAATAATTACTCCGAAAGTAACAAAAACAAAAAGAAATAATAAGGCCATTCCATAAGTTAAAGACTTTTGACTATTCATATTTTTACCACCTATATCTATTTTATATTAGGTCGCTGAAAAAGGCAAAAATATTTTGAAAAAAATATTGTTTTGTAGTGGTAATTATGGTAAGATAAATAGTGAATTATAGGAGAATAGTAGGTGGTTATATGCAAGTACAACAAGGTGTAGTAAGGTATAAGGATAGAAGTGATATAGTTTGTACATATGGAATTACAGATGACGGAAAACAATATTACTTTATGGATGATAGACCTTTAACTAATGGTAATTTAATTGTTACATCAGCCCTAGTTGAAGCTATTGATCCATTAATTAAAGCTAGTCATGTTGGAGTTATAGATAATAATGGAGGAGTTGTAATTCCTCTTGAAAATAAAGCCGTAAAAAGTGTAAATAATAACCTTTTATTAGTTGAGAAAGCAGTTCCAACGACTCCTAGTGTTTTAGAGGCAATTAAGCTAAAAAATGATCCTTTAGCTGCTGCTAAATTAGTAACAACACCTGCTACTATTAAAGAAAAAATATCTTCTAAGATGAGAGCTGAAGGTAGATTTGTTTTTAACGATCAGTTTTCAGAGGCAACAATTTATGATTTAAAGGGTAATAACTTAGTTAATAATGATTATTATAGTTTTATAGGTGTTACGTCTGATAAAATATATTTTAGTAAGAATACAGCTGATTCGGAAGTTATGGAATATTCTTTATTCCCAACCGAAGTTGTTAATAGAGAAGTGCCAAAAGAACAGGAAATTAAAATAGAAAATGTAGCTGTTAAGCAAGGAGAAATAGAGAAAGCTATTACAAAGGAGATGGCAACTCAAGAACAAGAAGTTAATACAAGTAGTCCTAATGTAGCAGAAGTAGTACCGGCTCCAGCTGTTAGTGTTAATAATCCAGTAAATGATGTTGTAAGTCAAGGAGTTAATGCTGTAGAAGAACAAGCAAAGGCTGTTGAGACTGTTGCGAATAGTTCCATGTTTGAACCACCTCAAGAAGAAGTTGCAAATAATGATGTAGTAATTAAGCCAGAAGAGAAAAAAGAAGAGGTAGTAGAAAATGCTATAGTAAATGATCAACAACCGGTAGTTACAGATAATAATATGAATGGTGTCGAAGAACATTTTTCAGAAGAGGTTATGAGTACAAAACCAGAAGGGGAAATAGTACCTGAAGAGCCAATAAGTAGTAATGATTTAATTAGTCAATATAATACTGAGAATAACATTGAGAGTAATGATGATGTAGAAAAAGGTGAAAATGCTATTTCTGATGCTATAGATGATGATAATGAAACCATGTTTACTATAAATTTTGATGTAGATGATGAACAAGAAAAAGAAGCTGATGCGGCTAAGATATTTGGAGATTCATTGTTAAGTGATGATAAAATAGTTAATATAAATGCTGATATGAATGAACTAGATAATGATGAAGAAGTTGTTTTGAATGTGACAAAGGCGGTAGCAAGTTTAATAGATTTAAATAGAAAGCAACAAGAAAAAATAAAGCGTTATGAAGAGCAAGGTAAAGATGAAGAAGCTAATATAAAAGTTACAGAGTTAAATGATAAAATCAAAAATTACGAAGAAACAATTCAAAAATTGGAAGATGAAAATCGTGATTTAAAATCTAAAGTTGATGAACAACAAAGAGAGTTGGAAGCTTTAAGACCACAAGTTAAAAGTAGAGAAGAACTATTAAAAATTTTAGCAGATGCTCATAATTTATTATCTACAGAAGATCAAAAGCAAATGGATGAAAAATATTATTCAAGAAGAGCAGCTTAAGGTACTATTTGGAATAGTATCTTTTTTTGTCGGAAAAAAATTTAAGAAAGTTGTATTTTCTTGATAAAATAAAGAAATTTTGTGATAAAATAAGAGTGATATTTTCATATAGACAAATGGAGTGACTTTTATGCTAGAAATAAAAAAGTTAAGTTGTAGAGTTAAAAATACAGAAAATGATATTTTAAAAGATTTTTCATTAAAAATAAATCCAGGTGAAATACATGTTATTATGGGACCTAATGGTACAGGAAAAACGACATTAGCTAAAGTAATAATGGGTCATTATAAATATGAAGTTACAGCTGGAGATATTTTAGTTGATGGTGAAAGTATTATTAATTTAGAAGTAAATGAAAGAGCTAAAAAAGGAATTTTTCTTTGCATGCAAGATCCTACTGTAATTGAGGGAGTTTCAAATAGTGAATTTTTAAGAACAGCAAGAGGAGAAATTACAGGTGAAAAAGTAAATTTATATACCTTCATTAAAGATATGGAAAAAGCTATGAGTGATGTTGAACTAGATAGTAAAATGTTACATAGGTCCTTAAACTTAGGTTTTAGTGGAGGAGAAAAGAAAAAGAATGAGATTTTGCAGATGAAATTTCTAAAACCTAAACTAATCATTTTAGATGAATTAGATTCAGGACTAGATGTTGATAGTTTACGAATAGTTTGTAAGAATATTTTAGATTATTTGGAAGAAAATAAAGAAGCTTCATTGCTAATTATTACACATTATCCAAGAATTTTAAAATATTTAAAACCTCAATTTGTTCATATTTTGAAAAATGGTAAAATTCAAAAAACAGGTAGTGAAGAGTTAGCTTTTGAAATTGAAAAAGAAGGATATAATGGGGTTAATATTATGATTGGAAATGGTAAAAGTGCGTAAAATATTATATGTAGTAGATAATAATGAAAAAAAAGAATATTATTATCCCATTATGGAAGATACAATTATATATCATTTTTCAATAAATAGTAGTTGTAAAGTAAAGATTGATTTACTTAAAGAAAATATTAGACTAGATTATTATTATAATAATATTAATTATGATGATAATGAATTTAAAATAGAAATAAACCACTTAAAAAATAATACTCATAGTGAAGTTTATAATCATGGAGTTAATGTAGTAAAAAATAAATTAACATTTAAAGTAGATGGTATAGTACCTAAAGAAAGTGCTAAATGTATATGTAATCAAGATAATCAAATTATTAATATGGATGATGGAAAAAGTACTATTTGTCCTAATTTATTAATTGATAATTATGATGTTGATAGTAATCATGCTGCTTATATAGGAAAATTTAAAGATGAAGAAATATTTTATATGATGAGTAGAGGAATACCAAAAGAAGTTGGTAATAGATTATTGTTAAGGGGATTCTTAATTAATAATAAGGAAATAGATTTAGACAAAATTCAGGAATTTGTTGAGGAAATTGAAAAAGTTTAGGAGGTGATTTTTTGAATAGAGAAGATTTCTTGATGTTAAAGGATGATATTACTTATTTTGATAATGGAGCTACGACATTGAAACCTAAAAGAGTAATTGATAGTATGGTGGATTATTATACTAAATATACATCTAATATTCATCGAGGAGATTATGATGCTGCGATTAAAACAAATGAATTATATGATGGGGCTAGAGAGGTAGTTGGTAAATTTATTAATTGTTTACCAGAAGAAGTAATTTTTACTAGTGGAACAACAATGTCTCTTAATATGGTTGTATTTGGGTATATGAAATATCATCTAAAGAAGGGTGATGAAGTTTTAGTAACTAAGGCAGAACATGCTTCTAATATTTTACCTTGGATGAGGTTAAGTAAAGAAATAGGAATTAATGTTAAATATATTGATTTAGATGAGAATTATGAATTGACTATAGATAATGTTTTAAAAAGTATTACAGATAAAACAAAAGTAATTTCCATAGCTCATGTTACAAATGTTATTGGTGATGTGAGAGATATAAATAAAATAGGACAAATTTGTCATAATAAAGGTATTTTATTTAATGTTGATGGAGCTCAAAGTGTTCCTCATATGAAAGTAGATTTTAAAAATAGTAATATTGATTTTTTAAGTTTTTCAGGACATAAAATGTGTGGACCAACAGGAGTAGGTGTCTTAGCCGTAAGAAAAGAATTAATGGATGAAATGGAACCATTATGTTATGGAGGAGGAATGAATCAAACTTTTGAGTCCGATAATTCTTATGAATTAAAGAGTGGACCTAGTAAGTTTGAGGCAGGAACACCGCCAATAGCGGAAGTTATAGGCTTAAGTGAAGCTATTAAATATCTAGATAATATTGGAATGGATAAAATTCATGCTCACGAGGTAGAATTAAAAAAATACTTAGTAGAAGAATTAGAAAAAATACCTAATATCATTTTATATAATAAAAAAGCTAATAGTGGAATTTTAGCTTTAAATATAGATGGAGTGTTTGCTCAAGATAGTTCAGTTTACTTAAATACATATGGTATATATGTAAGAGCAGGAAATCATTGTGCCAAGATATTAAAAGATGAAATGAAAATAAAAAATACAGTACGTGTAAGTATGTATTTATATAATAATAAAAAAGATGTTGATAAATTAATTGAGATTTTGAAGCGAAGTGAAGATATTTTTAAAGTAGTAATTTAGGTGATAGTATGGATAGTAATTTACGAAGAGAAATAATTTTAGATAATTATCAAGAACCAATGAATAGAGGATTGGTGGAAGATGATACTTATTTAAAAGTTAATACTAATAGTGAAAGTTGTATTGATAATTTGGATTTTATGATGAAAATCGAAAATGGTATTATTAAAGATATTAGATTTGATGGAGAAGCTTGTGCTATTAGTACTTCAGCTTCATCTATTATGATTAGAGCTTTAATAGGGAAAAAGGTCGATGAAGCAAAAAAAATATTAGAAAATTATCAAAATATGATTAATGAGAAAGATTATGATAAAGAGCTACTTGGAGAATTGAATGTTTATGATGAGATGCAACCGAATCGTAAGAATTGTGCACTTCTTCCAAGTGTGGCAGTAAATAAAATGTTAGGGGAATTAGGAAATGAAAAAAATAGAATATAATACAGAAAATGTAAAATTAGCAGTGATTAAAAATAATACTAAAAAGGGAGTAGAAGTAGCAAAAGACTTTGAATATGCCATATTATATAAGTTAGATGAGAAAATATATATAAATATGTTAGATCCGGTGAGAGTATATCCAGTTTTTAAAAGATTACCATATGCCAATGTAACACAAGATGGATTTGAATATGGAACAAAGTTAGCCTTGGTTAACTGTGTACAAGATTTAGAAGGACCTTGCTATGTTTTAAAGAATTTTGATTTTAAAGAAGTATTTGGAGAAAAAGTAACACTTGATGAAATAAAAGATTATGTATTAGAAAGTGAACATTATTTTGCTGAAAGAAAAAAGATTGCAATGAAAAGATTAAAAGAATTAGATAAACCAATTAAAATGTTAAAAATAACGTTAGGAGATAGTGCTTTAGAAAAGACTTACGTAAAGAAAAGATAAGGTGATGTAGATGGAAATAAAGGGACTAAGTAAAGAGAATGTTGAAAAAATTTCCAATAAGAAAAAAGAAGCAGATTGGGTTAAGAATTATCGAATGGATAGTTTGAAGAAATTTTGGACAATAGATATGCCAACATTTGGTCCCCAGATAGATCTAAATTTTGATGATATTATCTATTACAAAACCAATAAAGCCGATGAAAAAATAGAAAGTGATTGGAATAATGTTTTAAAACCAGTTGTTTCGGAGTTAGATTCATTAGGGGTCTTAGAAAGTGAAGAACATCTAGGAGGAATGGGTGTTCAATATGAGAGTGAAGTAATTTATCATAGTATGCTAGAGGAATTACAAAAGAAAAAAGTAATTTTTACATCTATTGAGGTAGCAATGCGAGAGTATCCTGAGTTAGTTAAAAAATATTTTGGAAAAATTGTTAATAATGGTGAAAATAAATTTGCGGCTTTAAATGGAGCCGTGTTTAGTGGTGGAAGTTTTATTTATATTCCGCCTAATACAACTTTAGAAAGACCATTACAAAGTTATTTTCGTATCAATAGTCGTAATATGGGACAATTTGAAAGAACTTTAATCATAGTGGATGATAATAGTAGTTTACATTATATAGAAGGATGTACAGCACCTACTTATAGTGAATCATCATTACATGCCGCAGTAGTAGAAATTTATGTAGGAAAGAATAGTAAATGTCGTTATTCAACTATCCAAAATTGGGCACCTAATGTGTATAATCTAGTAACAAAAAGAGCTTTAGTAGATGAAAACGGAGTTATGGAATGGATAGATGGTAATATAGGTAGCAAAGTGACGATGAAATATCCATGTTGTGTTTTAAAAGGTGATGAGGCCCAAGGAACATGTATTACGATAAGTGTGGCAGGTAAAGGGCAGATTCAAGATAGTGGAGCAAGGATGATTCACTTAGGAAAAAATACTAAAAGTAATATTATTTCGAAAAGTATTTCGCGTAATGGTGGTAATGCTACATATCGAGGAAAGGTTTTAATTAATGAGTTAGCTACTAATAGTAATAGTAATGTTAAATGTGATACCTTAATTTTAGATGAATTTTCTAAAAGTGATACAGTACCTGTTAATTCATGTTTTAATAAGAGTAGTAATATTGAACATGAAGCGACAGTTGCAAAAATAAGTGAAGAAAACTTATTTTATATGATGAGTAGAGGCATTTCTAAAGAAAGAGCAACAGAGCTTATAGTATTAGGATTTTTAGAAAAATTTAGAGAAGAATTACCTATGGAATATGCAGTAGAATTAAATCAATTAATAAAGAGAAATTTATAGTAAAGAAAATTATTTAAGATAGTTTTGAAGAGTAAAATGAAATTTTCGGTTAGAGAATTTCATTTTTTTTAGGATATATAATAGGTAAATTTAGTTAATTGGTGATTTGTCAAGAACTAAAATTTTAGTTATGATACAACGCGAAAGGAGGTGAGATATGCTTAATCAGATAATTTTGGTAGGAAGATTAACGAGAAATATAAAAGTACATAAGTCGGATAAAGGAGTGAAAGTAGCAACTATTAATTTAGCAATACCAAGAAGTTTTAAAAATGTAGATGGAGGATATGATACAGATTTCATAGATTGTGTAGCATTTGATAGTATTGCGGAAAATACAAAAGCTTATTGTCAAAAAGGAGATATAGTAGGAGTAAAGGGAAGAGTTCAATCACGTAAGATTGAAAAAGAAGATAAAAATGAGTATATTATGGAAATAATTGCGGAAAAAATAACTTTTTTATCAAACAAAGGAAAAGAAGAAACAGAAGAAAATGAAGATTTAGAAGAAGTAGAAGAAGAAATTAACGAAGAAGATTAAAATAGAAAAAGGCACAAAATGTGTCTTTTTTTTGATGTGATAGATGTTCTTGAAGTGAAGAGTTTTTGTATGGTATAATTAAAAAAAATAGGGTGATATAAATGGAAGTTAAAATTAGAAGAATGGAAGATAGTGACTTAGAGCAAGTTAGGAAAATATTAAAAGAAAATTTTGATGTATATAAAGAAGATGTGCAAAGCCCTACTTGTTTTGAATTTGTAGCTTGTAGTGAACAAGAGGTTGTGGGCTACTTTATTTTAAATTTAATAACTAATATTGTGAAAAATGAAAAGTGGTTTTTAGTAGAGTATGTTGCGGTAGACAAAGAAGTTCAAAATTTAGGTATAGGGACACAAATGATGCAGTATGCGGTAGAGTTTGCTAAGAAAAGAGGAGTATCTTATATTGAGTTAACATCAAATTTTACAAGGAAAGCAGCACATAGAGTTTATGAAAAGTTAGGATTTGAAAGAAGAAAATCTTATATATATAGGAGGATGTTATGATAGTTGATATTATTAATAAAAAAAGATTAGGAGAAGAATTAAGTTATAAAGAATTAGATGTATTTTTTAATGGCTATTTAGAGGGAAAAGTAAAAGACTATCAAATGTCTAGTTTATTAATGGCTATTTGTATTAATGGTATGACAGATGAAGAAGTATTTGCTTTAACCAAGATATTTATTGATAGTGGAGATATTTTAGATTTTGAAGATATATTAGATGTTAAAGTAGATAAACATTCTACAGGAGGAATAGGTGATAAAACTACATTAATTATAGGACCCATTGTGGCAGCTTGTGGAATACCAGTAATAAAATTTAGTGGTAGAGGATTAGGCTATACTGGTGGAACGATTGATAAATTAGAGGCCATTCCAGGTTTTAGAATAGATTTAAGTAATGAGGAGATTTTAGAACAGGTAAAAAAAATAAACTTAGTAATTACAGGACAAACAGCTAACTTAGTACCAATGGATAAGGTAATTTATGCACTAAGAGATGTAACAGCGACAGTATCTTCAATTTCTTTAATAGCATCAAGTATTATGAGTAAAAAAATAGCTAGTGGAGCGGATAAAATTTTGTTAGATATTAAACTAGGACGAGGAGCTTTGCTAGATAAAAGAGAAGATGCAGAAAAATTAAGTGAGTTAGCTATTAAAATTGGTAAAATATATAATCGAGAAGTTAGAACTATGATAACGGATATGAATGTACCATTGGGTTATGCTATTGGTAATAGTTTAGAAGTAAAAGAAGCTATGGATGTATTGCAAGGGAAAGAATATGATAATAATTTAGTAGATCTTTGTTTTCAATTAGCTAGTGAAATGGTTAGTATGGGTAAAAATATTTCTAAAGAAGAGGCTCTTTCATTAGTAAAAGAAGTAGTTAACAATGGTAAAGCTTATCAAAAATTTTTAGAAATAGTAAAATTACAGGGAGGAGATTTAGATAAGTTAGAGTTTAGTTCTAAGGAAAAATATCTTAAGGCTTATAAAAAAGGAGTTTTAACAAATATTGATGCTTTAGCATTGGGAAAATTATCAGTAAGTTTAGGAGCTGGTAGAAGGTCTAAAGAAGATAAAATAGATTATAGTGTAGGAATTAGATTAAATAAATTAGTAGGAGAAGAAGTAGCTAAAGGTGAAGTTTTAGCGACATTGTACGTAAAGGATAGTATCAAAAGTCCAGATATTGAAAGTATTTTTGAAATAAAATAAAAAAGTTAAAGAAAAGGGCTTGAAAAAATTTAAAATATGATATAATAGTTTTAAAGGTATGGTGATAATGTGGAGAAAATTTATATGAATGATAATAATAACAAAAAGAAAAATATTAAAATTGATGGAGTTTCGGTTTTATCTTTTGTAGTAGCTGCTTTTGTAATAGTATCAATGGTAGCCTTAGGATTTAATCAAGTATCATATGCAGCTCCTGATGTTACTGGTGATCCAGACAAGTATAGTGATTTATTGAAAAATGGCTTTACTACTAAAGAATTTGATAATAGTACTGATAGATTGTATTCTGATTCTGGATCATCATTTGGTATTGATATGCATTTTGCTGAATTAAGTTGTACTAGTGGTGATGCCTGCAAAGGTGGTAAGATGTATGTTCCTTTGTTCTGTATTGAACAAACAGAAACATTTAATGATGGAGAGACTTATGCCAGAGTTGAACAAAATGCTATTACAGATACAGGGTTGATTTATCTATTAGCTAATTTGTATCCAAATACAGAGCTACAAGCTACTGGTAATATTGAAGGAGATAATTCAGATAAGAAAATTGAGACATGGTTAACACAAGCTGCTATTTGGTATTATCTATCTAAAGTTGATTCTTATTCACCAGAAACAAATAATTTGACGGATGATCAATTAAATAATTTCCTAAGTGCTCATTATTTGTTATATGGAGAAAATAATAGTATTCCTGATAGAGCTGATAAAGTTGGTTATGTTGATAATTCAAATACCTTATTTGATGGATATAAATCAAATGAGTATACAGTAAAACAAGTACTTAATAATGCTTTAAGTAAACATAATGCGGCAATGTTGACATTAAATGTACAACAAGATGGAAAATATTCTGTAAGTGAAGATAAGAAATATTATTTTTCTAGTTTAGCAACTGTTCAAGCTACAGTAAATGATTCTTCATTAGGAGTTTATGAAGGTTATAATGTTAATTTATCAAATGCACCTGAGGGAACAGTAATTACTGATGAAGAAGGTGCTGTAATTGAGAACCCTGAAAATATTAATCCAGGAAAGAAATTCTTTGTAAGAGTACCATATGATAAAGTAAGTGAAGCAACTAGAATTAGAGTAGATGTAACAGCTAATTATGATTCTGTTGTTGGAGATGTTTATCAATCAACGGGAGATTATCAAGATGTTACTGCTTTAAGAATGCAACCTATAATTAGAAATACTGGATTTGAATTTGAAATAGTTCCTGCTCCTGATACAGGTTCAAGTACAGCTCAGACAATTTATTTTGTCGGATTAATAGTATTATTATGTGGTGTAGGTATAATTTACGCAAATGCTAAAGCAACTGCTAAAGAATAGAGTTAAAAGGAGCCATTTATTATTATTTGGCTCTTTACTTATATTTGCAGGTGGATTGATTTTATCTTGGAATTATCTATTAAGACTTCGAGGTGAAGTGTTTTCAGAAATGCAAATTTCAATGATGAGTACTGATCCCGAGGAAGAAGTTGTTGATGGTGTTCCAATTGTAAATAATTTAGCCGATAATGATACTAAAAATGAAGGGCAACAAGAGCCAACTTACGAAGTAAATTATAGTAATTATTTAGGAGTTTTGGAAATACCAAAAATAGGATTAAAAAGAGGTTTTTATAATACCGATTCACGTTATAATAGTATACAATATAATGTTACATTGGTACAAGGTTCATCGATGCCAGATGTAGTTAATGGTAATTTAATATTGATTGCTCATTCTGGTGATGCATACATTTCCTTTTTTGCATATTTGTATAGATTGAATATTGGTGATTATGCTTATGTTACTTATAATCAACAAAAATATAAGTATCAAATAGTTAATATTTATACAGTACCTAAGATAGGAATAGTATCCATAAATCGTAATTATTCAAAGACAACTTTAACAATGATTACTTGTACAAAAAACGATGATTATTCACAGACTGTTTATATAGCTGAATTAGTGTAGGAGGTGATACTATGTACTTATCTATTATAGAAAAATTTAAGATAATATTTGCTTATATTTTTTCTTCTTTTCTATCAATAGAGTTGTTCATATTAAGCCTTCTTTTTTTGTTTGTTTTAATATTTAATTTAAAAAAGAAAAGTCAAATTGTCCAAATAGTTTCAGTAGGTATTTATATAGGTTTTTTATTGGGAATAATGATTTCATATAGTAGTTATGCTAAAGCTTGTTTAGATGCTTTTATTAAAGCAATAATGAATTATATTTATTTCCCATCAACGATAATGTATTTCTTTATAATATTATTTGTAACAGTATTGATGCTATATACGATATTTAGTAAAAAGTTAACCGTTGTAAAAAAAGTTATAAATTATTTTTTATTTAGTTTTTTGTATCTTTTATTTATGTTGTTTATTATTTTGGCAAGTTATGCAAATGTCGATTTAATAAATGTTGTTGATTTATATAAAAATGAAACAATATTATCTATAGTACAAGTTAGTAATTTGTTATTAGTTTGTTGGTTAATATTTACTTTCTTTTACAGGTTACTGTTGTATTTTAAAACTAAGTATGATTAAAGATTCTGTGGAATCTTTTTTGTTTTTGAGGAATGTGTTCTTGACAAAAATAGTTGCAGGGGATAATATTTTTATAGGATTATAATAGGTGGTGATTTAGAGTTTTATGAGGATTAAGTCTTTAAAATTTAAGTCGTTTCCTAAAGCAAAAATGTTGATGTTAAGTCTTTTAACAGTAGTAATTTTACTAGTAGGGGTTATATCTATTACTTTTGCAGAATTGACACCGGTAAAAACAGTTACCATTTATTCGGAAAAGAAAAACTATGATGATTATGAAGCTGGAGCTTGGAAAGTAGATAAAAGTGCTGAATGGGAAAATTATGGTCAAGCTAAAATTACATTTGATATTTCAACGATTATGAAATCTAATACAGAATATTCTGATATTTTCTTTGTTTTGGATATATCAGGTTCAATGTATGGAGAAAAATTACAAAGAGTTAAGGATGATGCTACTGCTTTAGTTTCTTCGGTATTGTCTAATAAAAATAATCAAGCTGCTTTAATTACGTTTGATACAACATCTGAGATAATTGAAGAACTAACGAACGATGAAGGAAAATTGATAAATGAAATAAATAGTTTAGAAACAAAGGGTAACACCAATTATTATCAAGCCTTAACTAATGTTGAATCTCTTTTAAAAAATTACAAACCTCAATCTAATCGAGAATGTATTGTTTTGTTTTTAACGGATGGGTATCCTAATGAAAATACTCCAAATCAAATAGCTCAATTTCAGTACATAAAGAATGCTTATCCATTTGTGACAATTAATGGGGTTCAATATGAAATGGGCGATGAAGTTTTAGAACCTATAAAAGAAATAAGTGATCGGCAATTTATTGCCGAAATGGAAAGCTTAAATAATGTTTTATTTGAGGCTTCCGTTGCGCCAATGTCTTATGAAGATTTTACGATAGTTGATTATATTGATACTGATTATTTTACGGTTGAAAGTGAACGAGATATAAAGGTAAGTCAAGGTAATGTAGAATTTTCTAAGGAAGAGCAAAAAATAACTTGGCATATTTCTAAGTTGGTATCCGGTCAAGGAGCTCAAATGACTATTAAGGCTAAACTAAAAAATGAATATTTAAAAGATGGTGGAATATTTCCAACTAATGAAAAAGAAGAAATTAAATCCAAAATAGACAGCGATGAAGAAAATGTTGAAAGTACTGAAACACCAATTCTTTCTAGTCACTATAATGTTATTTATGAAGAAAATGCTCCTGATGATTGTCAAGTAGAAAATATACCAGAACAAGAAAAACATGCTGTTTTTGAAACGGTAGAAATTAGTAATAAAAAACCTAGTTGTGAAGGTTATCAATTTAAAGGTTGGGAAATTGTAACGAAAAGCGCCGAAAAGGTTAATGAGGATTATTTTATAATGCCTGGGGAAAATGTCTATATAAGAGCTAAGTGGAGTAAATTACATGTACAAAAGTCCATGAATGGAAAAGTGGTTAAAATCCAGACTTTATATAATATAATGAAAGATGCTTCAAAGCAAGGAACACAAGAAGAAGTGTTGGATACTAATGTCAATTTTAATAGTGCACCAACTAATGCTAATTCAGGCGTTTATAAAAGAAGTGGAACTGAAAACGATACATATCCTATCTATTATTATCGGGGAAATGTTACTGATAATAATGTAATATTTAATAATATGTGTTGGAAGATGGTTATTACTACGAAAACAGGAGGAGTTAAATTAATTTATAACGGCTTACCATCTGAAGAAGGAACATGTGATAATACAGGAAGCAATACTCAGGTAACAACCAAAGCTTTTAATAGTAGTTATAGTTCTCCAGCTGATGTAGGATATATGTATGGAACTAGATATACTTATTCAAGTCTTAGTATTCCAAGTTGGTATAGTCTAGTAGGAAAAAGTAGAACTTCTCAAAGTTCGATGTCAAGTCATACGTATTATTATAGTAACACGGTATCATGGGATGGAGAAAAATACACTTTGGATAACCCAGAAGCTCATGTTTGGAGTAGTGATCGTACTCAATTATATGGTTACTATACTTGTAAAACAGAAAATGAAGGAGAATATACTTGTTCAACTATTTATTGGGTTGACACTAGTAATTCTAGTAGTAGTTCTATGTATTATATAGCGATGAGTAATGGAGAAACGTACGATAGTTTATATACTCAAGCAGCAAATATCACTTGGGAGTTTGGCAATGATGTGACTTATAATGAAGAGACTAAGGAGTATTCATTAGTTGATCCAATTGAAGTCCATCCTGTTAATTGGAGTGCAGAATATAGCTCAGTACGTAATGCCCATCATTATACATTTAGTGATTCAACCAGCAAAAGTTCTGTAAAATATTTGTATTATATAACAAGTA
>CANQSQ010000012.1 GCA_947626565.1 uncultured Bacilli bacterium | reverse complement strand
ATTCTCTAATTTCTTTAACCTTCATTTTGTTCACCACCATTTTCTTTCATTACAAATTTTGTTGCTATTGGTAGTTTATGAGAGGCAAGACGTAGAGCTTCACGAGCAGTTGCTTCATCAACACCAGCTATTTCAAACATAATCTTTCCTTCTTTTACAACAGCAACCCATCCTTCAACATTACCTTTACCTTTACCTTGTCTTGTACCAATAGGTTTTTTAGTTAATGGCATATGTGGGAAGATGTTAATCCAAACTTTACCACCACGTTTCATGTAACGAGTCATAGCAATACGAGCAGCTTCAATTTGATTAGCTGTAATCCAAGCTCCTTCTTTAGCTTGAAGTCCGTATTCACCAAAATGTAATTCTCTATTTCCACGTGATCTTCCTTCGTAAGGTAATCTATGAACACGACGATATTTAGTTCTTGACGGTATTAACATATTAATTACCTCCTTTAGCCTTTTTGTTTAGGATTTCCCCTTTATAGATCCATACCTTTACACCAATTTTTCCAAATGTTGTATCTGCTTCTGAGATAGCATAATCAACATCAGCTCTTAAAGTATGTAGAGGAATAGTTCCTTCAGTGTATCCTTCGCGACGAGCCATTTCAGCTCCACCTAAACGTCCAGATACTGATGTTTTAATTCCTTTAGCTCCAGCTTTCATAGCATTTCTAATAGCACGTTTTTGAGCCATACGGAATGATGCTCTGTTAGTTATTTGATTTGCGATTGAATCAGCTACTAATTGAGCATTTAAATCTGCTTTTTTAATATCAACAATTGAGATTTGAACATTTTCATCTGCAATTTTTGATAGTTGTTTCTTTAATTTTTCAATTTCTTCGCCACCATGGCCAATCATAACACCTGGTTTTGAAGTATGAATGACAACTTCACATTTCTTAGCATTTCTTTCGATTTCAACTTTGGCAATACCAGCATTAGTTAAAGTCTTTTCTAAGTATTCACGAATTTTAACATCTTTAGCTAAGTATTTAGAAAAGTCTTTTTTATCACTGTACCATTTAGCTTGCCAATCTTTATTAATACCAAGTCTTAGTCCATTAGGATTTACCTTTTGTCCCATTTATGTAACCTCCTTATTAGTTTTTTGTAGCCACTACTATGATTATGTGACTAGTTCTATGATCTCTATGTCCTATATGTGAACGTGAATCAAAAAAGTGACGTTTCATTGTAGGACCAGCATCTACTCTTGCTTCTTTAACATAAAGTGTATTAACATCTGCACTTTCGTTATTTACAGCATTAGCAATAGCAGAATCTAAAACTTTTTTTGTAAGTTTTGCTGATTTATTATTAACATTATTTAATATGGTTAATGCTTCTTGAACACTTTTACCACGAATCATGTCAGCTACTAAACGAGCTCTTAGTGGTGATGTTCTAAGTCCTTTAGCAATTGCTTTTGCTTCCATATATTTACCCTCCTAGTCATTATTTTATTTTTTCTTATCTGAACCATGTCCACCAAATTTACGTGTTAATGCAAATTCACCTAATTTATGTCCAACCATGTCTTCAGTAACATATACTGGAATAAATTCTTTTCCATTATGTACTGCAAAAGTGTGTCCTATAAAATCAGGAAAAATAGTGGAACGGCGTGACCAAGTTTTAATGACTTCTTTTTTTCCAGACTTATTCATTTCTTGAACCTTTTTTAATAATCTATCAAAAACATAAGGTCCTTTTTTTAAACTTCTTGCCATTTTTTAATCATCCTTTCCTATTTAGTATTGCGACGACGTACTATGAACTTGTCAGATTGTTTTTTCTTACGTGTCTTTAATCCAAGTGCAGGTTTACCCCATGGTGTCATTGGTGCTTTACGTCCAACTGGAGCACGACCTTCACCACCTCCATGTGGGTGGTCATTTGGATTCATAACTGATCCACGTACCGTAGGTCTAATTCCCATATGACGTTTACGACCAGCTTTTCCTACTTTAACTAGTGAAGAATCTTCATTACCAACTTCACCAACTGTAGCCATACAAGTTCCTAAAACTTTTCTTTGTTCTCCACTTGCTAAACGAATCATTACATAGTTATCTTCACGACCAAGAATTTGAGCAGATGAACCAGCACTTCTAGCTAATTCGCCACCTTTTCCAGGACGTAATTCAATGTTATGAATCATTGTACCTACTGGAATATTCATAATAGGTAATGCGTTACCTACTTTAATATCAGCATTTTCTCCTGCTTCAATAGTAGTTCCTACTGTTAAGCCTTTAGGAGCAATAATATATCTTTTTTCGCCATCTGCATAGTTAATTAATGCAATATTAGCAGTTCTATTTGGATCATATTCGATACTTGCTACTGTACCAGGTACGTTTAATTTATTTCTTTTGAAATCAATGATACGATATTTTCTTTTTTCTCCGCCACCTTGATGACGAACAGTTATCTTACCTTGATTATTACGTCCACCATTCTTTTTAATGGTAACGGTAAGAGATTTTTCAGGAGTGCTTTTAGTTATTTCATCGTTAATTAATGCACTCATCTTTCTACGTCCTGGTGTAGTAGGTTTATAATTTCTGATTGCCATAATTTATTTCCTCCTTCTAACCAAGATCAATTGTTTGTCCTTCTGCAAGAGTAACAATTGCTTTTTTTGAACGATTAGTTAATCCTGTATAACGACCAACTCTTCTTTTTTTAGGTTTTACATTAATTGTTCTAATTGATGTAACTTTAACATTAAATATTTTTTCAATTGCTTGTTTAATTTCTGGTTTTTTAGCTTTAGGATCAACTTTAAAAGTATATTTTCCTTCACTTTTAGCAATTTGGGATTTTTCAGTGATAACTGGTGCTTTTATTATTTCTAAATATTTAGTGTCTTGCATTATTTAAGCACCTCCTCGATAAATTTTAAAGCTTCTTCAGTTGCAACGATGACATCAGCTCCAACAACATCTAAAACGCTTATTTCATCAGCTAAGATTAAAATAACGTTTGGTAAGTTTCTGGTTGCTAAAATCATATTATCATCTAATTCATGTACAACTAATAGAACTTTTTTATCAGCAACTTTTAAAGCTTCTAAAATGCTAAGCATTTCTTTTGTCTTTGGTGCTGATACTTTTAAGTTTTCAATAGCAATAATTGCTTTTTCCATAGCTTTTTCTGATAAAGCTGATTTAAGAGCAATTCTTCTTTCTTTACGATTTTGTTTTTTACTATAATCTCTAGGTACTGGAGTTCCATATCTTCCTCCACCTACCCATTGAACAGCTCTAATTGAGCCTTGACGAGCACGTCCAGTTTCTTTTTGTCTCCATGGTTTTCTACCACCACCACTTACTTCTGAACGATTTTTTGTTTTATGTGTTCCTTGTCTTAGGGATGCCATTGCTAAAACGATTGCATCTTTTAAGACAGCTTTGTTTGGGGTAATTCCAAATATTTCTTCGTTTAAATTAATGTCTTTTACTTTTTCACCTTTTAGATTTAAAAGTTCTACTTTTTTCATCAACGATTCCTCCTTTCATCACTATTACTTAATACATTGGTTAGTTTTTTGTGATGATTTTATTCAGCTGCTTGTTCTTCAGTTACTTCAGCATTATTTTCTTCAGTTTCTTCAACTGGTTGTTCTTCAGCTGTTTCAGGTGCTTCTTGAACATAGGTGATTAATTCAGCTTGGTCATTCTTAGCATCTGGTTTTTTAACAGCAGTGCGAATCATAACTAATGATTTCTTAGCTCCAGGTACATTACCTTTTACTAAAATGACATTATTTTCAGTATCTACAGAAATTATTTCTAGATTTTGAACTGTTCTTTGAACATTACCCATTTGACCAGGCATCTTTTTACCTTTTAATACGTGCATTGGTAACATAGTACCTAGTGATCCAACACCTCTATGGTATTGTGAACCGTGTCCCATAGGACCAGTTGATTGATTATGACGTTTAATAACGCCTTGGAACCCTTTACCTTTAGAAGTTCCTGTAACATCAACAATTTCCCCTGCTTCAAATATGTCTACGCTAACTGTTTGACCTAAAGTGTAATCGTTAACGTTTACTCCTCTAATCTCTCTTAAGAAGCGCTTAGGTGTTGTGTTAGCTTTATTTGTATGACCCATTTTTGGTTTGTTGCTAGCTTTTTCTCTAATTGTTTCTGTAGCAAGTTGAATAGCATCATAACCATCTTTTTCTACTGTTTTGATTTGAGTAACAACGTTTGGCTCTACTTCAATAACAGTAACCGGAATTAATTTACCATTAGTAGTAAATACTTGAGTCATTCCGATTTTTTTACCTAAGATTCCTTTCATTACTTTTTCCTCCTATTATTTTGTTTTGATTTCAATTTCTACTCCGCTTGGTAAATCTAAATGAGCTAATGCATCAATAGTTTCCTTGCTAGGATTTTTGACATCAATAAGTCTTTTGTGTGTACGCATTTCGAATTGCTCACGAGAATCCTTATATTTGTGTACAGCTCTTAGAATAGTAAATTTTTCAATTTCTGTTGGAAGTGGTACAGGACCTGAGATTTGTCCACCAGATCTTTTAACAGTTTCAACTATCTTAGTAGCAGCATTATCTAGAATTCTGTGATCATATGCTTTAATTCTGATACGAATCTTTTCTGTTGCCATGTTTTAAATCCTCCCTTCGCCTATATCTAGTATAGACTTGCTCCGTGCAAATAACCCGATAGCAAATTAACAACTTAACCTGGCGTATCGACAACCTTGCACATCTAAGCAGTCACACGTATCTAATTATAGCATGGTATATCAACGTTTTGCAAGTGTTTTTTTGAAGATTTTTTTTAAATAAAAGAAAAAAACTAATTTAATTTGACATTTTAGGTAGAAAAAGAAGCAGTACTAGTCAATTATTAGTCTTTTATTTATATTTATTTTTAGTTTTAGATTCTCCTATTATTTTTAAAGAGGCAGGAGCAATTAATGATTTACCAAACTTTTCGTTGATGGTATCAATAGTTTTTTGAAATTCTTCAGTATTATTTTCTTTTTGTAAAGAGGAGTCTTCATCAAATAAAGATATTTGTGTTTCTTTACTAGCTTTTAAATCTGCTAGCCTGATGCCAATGAGACGAAGAGGATCTTTTTTGTAACTTTTAGCAAAAATAGCTAAAACTAATTCGTAAATTTCTTTAGTGTTATTAGTAGGATTTGGTAGGGGCATTTGAGCAGAATAGGATATGAATTGATTATTCTTATAAGTAATAGCAATTGTCTTAGTATAAAGTTTTTGTTTTCGTAATTGTCTGGTTATTTCTTGGGTTTGACGAAAGAGAACTTCTTTTATTTTTTCTTCATCTGTGTAGTCATAAGATAAGGTTTCAGAAATACTTATACTACTATTTTTACTAGTTTTAGGTCCAACTTTAGAATCATCAAGTCCAAGAGCAGCATTTTTTAAATAGATGGCCTGATTTTTGAAATTTTTTTCAAGTACTTTGTCATTGGCATGAGCTAAATCTTTTATGGTAAAAATGTTTAGTTTATTTAGTACTTCCTTAGTCTTTTTGCCACACATAAATAAATCACCTACGTCAAGGGGCCATAATTTAGAGGCAATTTCATCTTTAAAGAGAGTATGAACCTTGTCAGGCTTTTCAAAGTCAGAAGCCATTTTAGCACATAGTTTATTGTTGCCAATACCTACATTGACAGTGTAACCAAAGTTCGTTTTTATATCATCTTTTATTTTAGAGGCAAGTTCTAAATAATCATGATATAGATAATTAGTTCCAGTCATGTCTAGAAAACATTCATCAATAGAAAAACGTTCGATGACAGGAGTATAAGTTTTTAGATATTCATAAAGTTCATTAGATTTTTGATAATACCATTCATAGTTAGCAGGATAGATTTTTAAGGTAGGACATTTCTTTTTAGCTTGATAAATAGTTTCAGCCGTTTTTATACCTAATTTTTTCGCTACAGGTGATTTAGCAAGAACAATACCATGACGAAGAGATTCATCACCACCAATAATTGAGGGAATGGTACGAATATCTATTTGATAGCCCTTTTTAAGTAAGTAAACAGCGGTCCAAGAAAGGAAGGCATTATTAACGTCAACGTGAAATATAATTCTTTCTGACAATGGTAGTCACCTCTTTAAGGTAATTATAAAACATTTAGAGATTTTGATAAAGTTTTTAGTTTCTCTAAGAATAATTAGAGAAGTTTTTTAATTATAATTTTGTCATTTTTAAGTAATGTAATTTTATAGTTTACATATTATTTTAATTTTTTAGTACATAATAGTGGTAGATGGGTGATTTAGATGAATAAATATGAAATTAATATATATGAACAAATTGCTAAGAATATAAAGAAATATCGCAAACAAGTAGGAATAACGCAAGCGGACTTGGCTGAGAGAATTGGAGTTAGTCATGAATTTATTAGAAGAAATGAATCTAAAAAAGGAGTTAAATCTTTTTCCGTTGATACTTTGTGGAAAATATCCGTTGCCTTAGATATTGACCCAGGTAAACTATTTGAAATAGATATGGATGAAGTAATAAAAGCCAATGAAAAATAATGCTTGCGTGAAGCATTATTTTTTTATGATTGATTCACCAGTCATTTCTGGTGGTTTTTTTAGATTTAAAAGGTCTAATATGGTAGGAGCTACATCCCCTAGTTTACCGTCGCGTAAAGTTAAATTCTTTCTCGTAATAATGACAGGTACTAAGTTGGTGGTGTGAGATGTTAAAACATTGTCGTCGTCATCAAGCATTTCTTCACAATTACCATGGTCGGCAATTATAACCATAGTTCCTTGTAATTGTTCAATTTTTTCATAAATTCTTTCTAGGCAGGAATCTACAACTTCAACACCTTTAATAGCAGCTTCTAAAACACCGGTATGACCTAACATATCACCATTAGCAAAATTTAAGATAACAACATCAAAATTAGGAAGTTCTTCTAGTAAAGTATCAGTTACTTCGATAGCACTCATTTCGGGTTTTAAATCGTAAGTTGCTACTTTAGGAGAAGGAATCAGAATTTTCTTTTCACGAGGATAATCTATTTCTTTACCACCATCAAAGAAAAAGGTAACATGAGCATATTTTTCGGTTTCAGCTATGCGAAGTTGTGATAAGTTGTTCTTAGCAAGGTATTCTCCTAAAATATTAGAAAGCGAAGGATCTTCAAAAGCATGAGCAGCTAAGACTGTTTTAACAACGGGTAACATAGTAACAACTTTTACATTATTAAATCTGGTAACAGGCATATCGGTAAAGTCTTTATTGGTTATAGCGGTAAATAATTCACGCAAACGATCTTTACGAAAGTTAAAGACAATTATACCATCATTTTCCTCTAGATTACCAGTTTCATCAAAGATAGTTGGGATTAAGAATTCATCAGTAATATTTTGTTTATAACTATCTTCAATAAAATCTTTGATAGAGTTAGCTTTAGGTCCTTTATTATAAACAATAGCATCATAGGCTTTTTGAAGACGGTCATAGTTGTTGTCACGGTCCATGGCATAATAACGACCACTAATTGTGGCGATAGAGCCAAGGTCTAATTCTTGAAGTTTATCTTCAACTTTAGATATATAGGAATAAGAACTAGTTGGCAAGGTGTCGCGTCCATCAGTAAATAGATGGAGATAAAGTTTAGAAACCTTATGTAGTTTACACATACTTAAAAGAGCCATTAAATGGTTAATGTGCGAATGAACGCCACCATCACTGATTAAACCCATAATATGTAGTTTAGAATTATTTTCTTTAGCATGATTAATTACTTTTAAAATTTCTTTATTTTCAAGAATACTTTTATCTTTAATGGCTTTGTTAATTAACTCAAGAGGTTGATAAACTGTACGACCAGCGCCAATATTCATATGACCTACTTCACTATTACCCATTTGTCCGGCTGGAAGTCCTACTTCTTCACCAGAAGCTATTAAGGTAGCATGAGGATATTCGGTCCATAATTTATTAAATACTTTATTATTAGCTAATTTGACGGCATTACCATGAGGATTTTCTCTTAAGCCATAGCCATCTAATATAGTAAGAATTAAGGGGTGTTTTGTTTCTTTCATATTTACAGTCCTTTCAAATTTATTTTTAATATTTAGTTTCATTTAAACAAAAGATAGCATATATTGGAATGTATCTTACATCTTTTTTAGTAGCAAAATTATTCTCGGTAATACGATAAGCTTGTGTAACAGTAAATTTTTTCATAAATACAGATAATGATTTAGCTTTAGACATAGACTTGGTTGCTATCTCTAGTGGTATAATCTGACCCATTCTATTTTGAACAACAAAATTAACTTCAGCTTTACCATCTGATTGATAATAATAAAGTGCAAATTCAGATTCTACTAAGGTTTTAGCAATATGATTTTCATATAGAGTTTCTTTTATTTTTTCATCACTTATAAGTTGTTTGTAATTTAAATGTAGCATTGAAAATAATAAACCATCGTCAGGAATATATAGTTTAAAACTATCTTTTTCACGACAACTACTAAGAGGTGACTTAATTGTTTTGACTTTAAAACTACGATAAGCAAGTTGATTAAGTACTAGATAGTTAATAGTACTTTCATATTCTTTAGCTCTTTTGCCTGAACCCATTTGACCATATTGAAATTTTTTATTATCTTTTAATAACTGACTAGGAATAGATTCTAATACTTCAATACCACGAGGAATATCAATTAAGTTTTTATTATTAGCAATTTCCTTTTTATATATATCAAGAATTTTTTGTTTAATAGCATCTATTTCATAAAAGCTTTTGCCTTCAAGATTAGCTAATACAACTTCTGGTAGACCGCCTGTTATTAGGTATTCTTGAAATTGATCTAGGGCTACTTTATGGAAAGGATTAGTTTTATGTTTAGTAAACGATTCTTTAATTAATTCAGCTAATGATTTTTCATCGTGAGCCCATAAATATTCTTCAAAATCCATTTCATACATACTTTTAAATTGTAATTCTTCACCTTTAAATTCAGATAATTTTTCTTTTCTAGAAGTTATACCAATAATATGATATTTACTATGTTCACTACCGAATAGTTTTAAACCTTTTACAATATTATTATTTACTAAATTATCTAATATTATTAAAGTGTCTTCTTTAAGAATAGTTTCGCCAGCTTGTAGTGATAAGTTAAGAATAATTTTTTCAGTAGATTTTTCTTTGGTAAATAACTCATCTAAAAAGCTATTATTTTCAGTGTTGAAGTAAACAATATTTTTATATTCTTTTTTGCCATAGGATAAAACAGTAAAGGTTTTTCCTATTTGTTTGGCACCGTAAATTATCAAAGGTTTGCGGATGATGTCTTTTTGCCATTTTTGTAAAAATATTTCTATCTTACGTTCCATAAACTGTATCCTCCTAACATATTTTATACATTAAGTATAGTTTTTTTTGGGTTAGAAGTCAAGAAGTTGGGACTAAAAAAAGACTCCTTGGAGTCTTTATACCGATAACAACGGCTTGTTGTATTCTAATCTTAATTTATCGGCAATAGTTACAATAAATTCCGAATTAGTTGGTTTTGCTTTATCTATATCAACACTGTGTCCAAAAATATCTTCCATCAATTGCCAGTTGCCACGATTCCAACTAACTTCAATCGCATGTCTTATAGCTCGTTCTACGCGTGATACTGTAGTATTAAATTTTTTAGCAATTTCCGGATATAACTCCTTTGTGATACCACCGACAATTTCAGGATTTTGATATACTAAGGTGATGCCTTCTCTTATGTATTGATAACCTTTGATGTGGGATGGTACTCCTAACTCATGTAGAGTTTTAGTTATTGATATTTGCAAATTGTTATGGAATAAATCAATTGATTCGCCACCATAGACAGTGCCTGTCATAACAGTATTAATTTTATTTTCTAAATCAGATAGCTCAAAAGGTTTTAACATAAAGTAGTTAACACCCATTTCAGCTACTCTTCTTATGATATCTTGGGTATTATAAGAAGTAAGAACAATAACTTTCTTATCAATTTTATTTTCATTCATATATTCTAAGATGCTTACACCATCTTTACCTGGCATAATTAAATCTAATAAAATTAAATCATACTCATCTTGTTTTTTCTCTATTAACCTAATACCTTCATTACCATCATTAGCTTCTAAGGTGATTTTTATATTAGGATTAGATTTAAAATACTCCTTTATCATCATGATTAAATTCTTGTTGTCATCAATAATTAAAACTTTTGTCTTTTCCATTTTCTCTCCTCTCAATTATTACCACGCAAGTATAATTATATACTATGTTTTAATAATTTCAAAGAGTAAAAAAAGACAACTTTTGTCGAAAGTGTCTAATGTGTCAATTTTTTTAAAAATTTTTGGAGATTGTCTATTTTTAGACTTAAGCCACCTAATAAATAACCATCAATTAAAGGACATTCTTTTAAGGTATCTATATTTTCATCGTTAGCACTACCTCCATAAAGTATTTTACTTTGAGGAAGAATATTTTTAATGATGGTTAATACTTCCATAATTTCACTATTTTGAGGAATTAAGCCAGTACCAATAGACCAAATAGGTTCATAAGCAATAATAAGACGTTCTTTTTCAGGAGGTGTTAAAGACTTAGTAGCTTCAATAATTTCAGTCTTAATAATTTCAGGGTAAGATTTATTTTGACGTTGCTCTAAAGATTCTCCCACACAAAGAATGGGAGTAATATCATTTTTAAATAATTGACTTATTTTAGCAGCAATATCTTCATTAGTTTCATGTTGCGTAGTTCTTCTTTCACTATGACCGACAATGCAATATTTAACGGTAAAAGAAGCTAATTGCTGGGCAGCAATTTCACCAGTATGAGCTCCTTGGTCATCAATACTTGTATTTTGAGCACCTAAGGAAACATTAGTTAAATTAAATAAAGCCAGATTAGTAAAACTAGGACATAGAATTAAGTGATCAGTAGTAGTTATTTTAGCCAAGTCTTCTTGATAAGCTAGAAAGGTGTCTTTTGTTAAATTACATTTGTTATTTAATGCGATAATCATTTATTTTTCTCCTTTTATTTGTTTGGCAATTTTAGATATTAGACCAAAACGATTCTCAGATTTTTTAGTTTTAATAGCTCTTTTATATACTTCTAGAACTCTTTCAGCATAGAAATTAGAGCTATATTGTTCAGATTGGATACGGGCTTGATTATTTAGTTTAGTTAATTTATTTTTATCTTTTATTAAGTCATTAACTTTTTGAATATATTCTGTCTCGGTGGTAAAAAATAAACCATTTAATTCATCAGTTACCATACTTTCAAAAGCTTCATCTTTAATACATAATGGTACAACGCTGGAAGCCATGGCTTCAATAATAGTTAGGCCTTGAGTTTCCGTTTTAGAGGCTGTAGCGAAAAGATTGGCAACATGATAGTAATAGGGCATTTCTTCCCAAGCAGCTTTGCCGGTAAATAGACAATTTTTTTCTATACCTAATTTTTTAGCGTAGTTTTCATATTTTTCTTTATCTGGTCCATCCCCTACTATTAAAAGTTTAATATTTTTATTTTGATGGACTAAAGTAGCTTGAGCTTTTATTAAAAATTCAACATTTTTTTCTTCAGCAAGGCGACCTACAAAAAGAATGACAAAATCTTTTTTAGAGATATTAAGAGATTTTTTTAAGTCGAGAACATCTTTTAATTTAATGTTTTCTGTAAAGAAACGTTCGACTTCTAAACCTGTAGGAATAATATGAATATTCTTTTCAAAATTATATTTATTTTTAAATAATTTATAAGTTTTAGTAGTAGGAACAATTAATTCAGTGGCAGTAGTTTCACAATAAAACTTCGTAAAATATTCTACTAATTTTTTACTAGAGTGTTTGGTAATATAGTGAATGTAGTCTTCATACATGGTGTGATAAGTATGAACTAAAGGTATATTGTATTGTTTAGCTAAAATTCTCGCAAAAGTTCCAATGGCAAATTCCGTTTGAGAATGAATAACGTCTAAGTGCCAACTTTTAATGGTCTTTATGGCTTTTATGGGATATACACTAGTTAGTCTAGAGTCATAAATACCAGTAGGGACACCGGGAATACGAAATACACGATTTTTCTCATCATATTCGTATTTGAAACTTTGCAGATTAGCCGTTACGACATAAACTTCATGACCTAATTTTTCTAGGGCTTTTTTCAGCATAACTTCACTAGTAACTAGACCACTGATGTAGGGTGTATATGTTTCTGTAAAAATACCTATACGCATATTATTCCTCCTTAAAATAAAAATTTTCATTGATGTTAAAAATCTATGAAAATTTTTTATAGATTGGGAACTAAAATTTCTTGTCTTTCAAGTTCTTTTTCTTTGAGATAAGTTTTATAACCATTTAGTTCACCAATATTTTCAAAACCATTTAAAGCTAAATTTTCTTCCAAATGATTATCATTAGGGGAAATGGAAACAAAGACTTCTTCCATACCTAATACATTAAAGGCATAATCGGTTGCGAGAGACAAAAGGCGACGATTTTTCGTTTTAAACGTAACAGGAACAAAAGTAATGTTACAAGTTTTGATATCTTTTTCACCTTTTATGTAGCAAGAATCTTTTATTTTAGAACCATCTTGAAGAAAAAGGCTTTGGGTAAACTCATTATTTTTTTTAGATAGAGTTTCATATTCAGCTTTGGTTGTTTGTTTTCTTAATTCTAACATGTAAGCTGTACTTTTGGTATTAATGCCATGATCTGCGTCATATTTAGTATATAAAGCTAAATGTTCATCATTAAAAGGATCGGCTATAAAAAACTTTTCAGTACTCAATTATCCCACCTACTTTATAGCTTCTATTCCTGGTAATTTCTTTCCTTCTAAATATTCTAAAGTAGCTCCACCACCAGTTGAGGCATGGTAAACTTTATCTTTTAAATTAGCGGTTGAGGCAGCTGCGACGATATCACCACCACCTAGGATAGTTTTGATATTATTGTCAACAACAAATTGAAGTAATTTATTGGTATTTTCTTTATATTTATCAAACTCATAAACACCTAAAGGACCATTCCAAATAACAGAAGCTGCTGTTTTTAGATGACTTTCAAATAGGTCAAGAGTTTTAGGACCAATGTCTAAGCCCATTTCATCATTAGATAGCATTGTAATATCTTTAGTGCGATAATTTTCATCATTGGTAAAGGTATTACTTACAGCAACATCAACTGGTAACACAATTTTATCAGCATAGTCATTTAATATTTTGGTACAAAAAGCAATATTTTCAGCATCTAAAAGAGAAGAGCCAATATTAAAACCTTGAGCTTTTAAGAAAGTGAAAGCCATTCCACCACCGATTAAAATCTTATCAGCTTTAGTTACAAGATTTTCTATTACACCAATTTTATCAGCTACTTTGGCACCACCTAGTACAACGATAAAAGGACGTTCAGGATTATCTAAAATACTTAAAGCAGTTAATTCTTTTTCAATTAGGAAACCAAAAGCAGATTTGCCAACAAGGTTGGAAGCAATACCAACATTAGAAGCATGAGCTCGATGAATAGTACCAAAGGCATCATTAATATAAACATCACCTAAAGAAGCCCAATATTTACCTAGTTCAGGGTCATTAGAACTTTCTTTTTTACCATCTAAGTCTTCATATCTAGTGTTTTGCATCAAAATGATGTCTTGAGGTTGCATATTATTTATAGCATTTTCTAATTCAGGTCCACGAGTAGCATTAATGAAGTGAACTTCTCTATTTAATAATTCACTTAATCTTTTAGCAACGGGAGCTAAATTATTTTTAGCTAAATCAGCTTCTTCTTTTATACGACCTAAGTGCGATAAAAGAATAATTTTAGCGTTATGTTCAAGACAATAATTAATTGTCTTTAGGGCACCTACTATTCTAGTGTCATCTACTATTTGACCATCTTTGATAGGTACATTAAAGTCACATCTTATTAAAGTTTTTTTATTTTCAATATCTAAATCAGTTATCTTTTTCATAAAATTCCTTTCTTTTCTTTTTAAATTCTTAATTTTGGGGATATATTCTCTTGTCTTAATTTCATTATAGCATTGAAAAACGAAAAAAAAAAGGAATTAGTCCTTTTTTTACACTTCTTAATTTTATTTAGTCATTAAATATTTAGCAGTTCTTACCATTTGAGCAGTATAACTCATCTCATTATCATACCAAGCAACTACTTTAACTAATTGGCTACCATTAACGTCTAATACTGAGGTTGAAAGAGCATCTACTAAGGAACCACAACGTCTACCAATGACATCACTAGAAACAATTGGGTCTTCAGTATATTGAAGGGTTTCATTTTGAGCATTTTTTAAGGCGTTATTAATTTCTTCAACAGTAGTTGGACGTCCTAATTCTAAAACTAAGTCAACTACAGAACCAGTAGGAACAGGAACACGCATAGCTACGCCTTCAAGTTTTCCTTCAAGATTAGGGCAAACTTTTCCAATAGCTGAAGCTGCTCCAGTAGAAGCTGGTACAATATTAGCAGCACAGGCTCTACCACGACGAGCTTTTATTCCCTTTTTATGAGGAATATCTAAAGTAGCTTGATCATTAGTATAAGCATGAACAGTAGTCATATATCCTTTGTTAATACCAAATACTTTATCTAATACATCAACAACAGGAGCTAAGCAGTTAGTAGTACAGCTAGCAGCTGAAATGATTTTTTCATCACCTGTTAAAATTTGTTCATTAACATTATATACAATTGTTTTAACATCACCTTTAGCAGGAGCTGAAATAATTACTTTCTTAGCTCCAGCATTAATATGAGCCATAGCTTTTTCATCTGATGTAAATAAACCAGTACATTCAAAGACAACATCTACATCTAATTGAGCCCATGGTAAATTAGCTGGATCTTTTTCAGCATATACCTTAATTCTTTTATTGCCAACAACTAGATAATCATTATCAAAAGTAATTTCATCAATACGATAATTACGATGATTTGTATCATATTTTAGTAAATAAGCTAATTGTTCAGCATCAGTTAAATCATTGATAGCAACTATTTCAAAATTACTATCTTCCTCCATTAAACGAAAGGCTAATCTTCCGATTCGACCAAATCCATTAATTGCAACTTTAATCATTAAAATCCTCCTTATATTTACAATTTCATTATATATTTTTCTGTTTTTTCTTGCAATAATTTATAATTTTTTTGACACTTTTACTGTAAAAATTATCCACAAATTTTGTTAATAACGAAAGAATTAGGTGTTTTTTTCTACTTTTTAGAGGATAAAAATTTTTTTATTCACAGATATTGGGAATACTAGAAAAAATAATTTATTTTTTACACAGGATTTGGGGATAAAAAAATATCCTAATTGAACTAAACCCCAAAAGTTGGATAGTTTAATTATTTAAGGATATTTTCTTGTTAATCATGAAAATAACTATTACCTATAAATTCACGAATAATGGCATCTTGTGGGATAGCGTCGGAAGTGATTGGTAAAAATAGTTTTAAAAATCTTAGTAAACGCATAGCCTCTTCATAATATGGTGATGTTGGAGAAACGGAATATAGAAGTGGTTCTACATACGTTTTCAAGACACCTATTTCATAAATGGCTGCTGTATTAATAGTAAAATCAGCTTCGTCTTGATATGGAAAAATATATTTTTCTTCCCCTACTCGGACACTAGGCCATTGCATTAAAGTTTTCTCCACACTATAATTTCTAGTTCTGTTATCTCTAATTATTCGTCTTAATAAGCGATTATCAGTTGTAGAAATACGATTATGATTATCAATATTTAATTCAGTTAAAGCGGAAATGTATATTTTATATTTTCGTTCACGAGGAATATTAGTCAAAATTTTATTATCTAAGGCATGGATACCTTCAATAAGTAAAATATCTTTGTCACCAATTTGAATTCTATTTAGAAATTCTTTTTTTCCTAAAGAAAAATTATATGTTGGTAGTAAAACTTCTTCTCCTTTTAAAAGACTAGCCATTTGTTTATCAAATAATTTTAAATCTAGAGCCTCTAGACTTTCAAAGTCATACTTACCACTTTCATCGATAGGAGTTTGTTCTCGTTCAACAAAATAATCATCCATAGAAATAACGCGAGGATTTAAACCAAAACTTTTTAAAAAGAGACATAATTTTCGAGAAGTAGTTGTTTTACCAGAAGAAGAAGGTCCTGCTAGTAATACTATTTTTATTTTATCTTTTTTCAGGTTAATTTCTTTAGCAACATTTAAAAGTCGATTACTTTGAAGAGTTTCATCTATTTTAATTAAATCATTAATTTTACCCAGTGAAACGACTCTATTTAAATCTACACAAGTTTCAATATTCATTATTTTAGCCCATTCACGGCATTCTTTAAAGACTTCAAACATATTAGGATGATGTTTATATTTTTTTATTTTATCATTAATGTAGACAGTTGGAAAACGAAGAATAAAACCATTGTCCTTTATATAAGTTAAATCAAAATCTTTAACTAATTCAGTGGAAGGTGGCATGAGACTATAAAAATAATTATATAAATTACCTAAACGATATAAGGTAATATAATTGTCGGTATTATAATTCATAACTCCGGCTTTAGCAAAATCACCATTATTTTCAAAATATTTCATAGCTTCCAAACGTTCAATAGTTGCTTTAGTGATAGGCATATCAGCTTTAATAATAGATTTCATCATATCTTTTATAGCATCAACTTTAGCTTCAGTTAATTTAAACGTTGATTCAATATAAATACCTTTGTCGAGAGAATGTTTAACTTTTATATCAGCATCTTTTCCATATAGTTTTTTGACGGCATAAATCATAATAAAAGTTAGACAATTAATATGACATCTATTACCTTCCCGACTAGTTAAATCTAAAAATTCTATATAAGAGTCTTTTTTTATTGGGTGACTTAATTCTTTTAAGGAATTATTAACACGAGCTAAAAGAATAGGATAACGAAAATTAGATTGATATTCTTTCGCAATCTCTTGTAAGGTGATGTCCTTACTATATTGTCTTTTCTTATTATTGATGGTTACTTCTACTAATTCCATCATATGGTATCAACCCCTTTTACTTTATATATTTTAGTATAGCATATTTAAGGTGTTTTTTGTCATATTCCTTAAGGAATAATTTTTTTTATTTACATTATACTATGTATAGATAGTAAAAAATATTAAAAGAAAGGAATCAAGTAGTCTTTGATGGATTAAAGTATGAATCTTGTACCTATAGTTATTGATAAAGAAATAAATGGAGAAAGAAGTTATGATATATTTTCTCGATTATTAAAGGATAGAATTATTTTTATTAGTGGAGAAATTAATGATAATACAGCAAATAGTGTTATTGCGCAATTATTATATTTAGATGCTCTTAGTAATGATGATATTTCAATTTATATTAATTCGCCGGGTGGTTCTGTATCCGCTGGATTAGCAATTTATGATACTATGAATTTTGTTAAAAGTGATATTTCTACAATTTGTATGGGTATAGCAGCTAGTATGGGAGCTTTTTTATTAGCAAGTGGAACGATAGGAAAAAGATTAATTTTGCCAAATGCGGATGTTATGATTCATCAACCATTAGGAGGAGCACAGGGCCAAGCAACAGATATTAGAATAGCTTCTGATAGAATTGATAATTTAAAAGACCGTTTAAATAAAATTTTAGCTAAAAATACTAAACAAAGTTTACGAAAAATCGAAAAGGATACGGAACGAGATAATTATTTAGATGCTAAAGAAGCCTTAGAATATGGTTTAGTTGATAAAATAATTGAAAGTAAATCTTAAGTGTGCTAGAATAAGTCCACAAAAGGAGAAATAGTTATGGTTAATTTAAAAACAGAAGTGGACGAAGAGAACTTTTTGGTTAGTGATTTGTTGTGGGATGATAAGGATTTTGTGGATGCTTGGTATAATAATCCATATGGCATGAAAATAATTTATAAACGCTTAGAAAAGATGTTTGGTGAAGATATAGAAGGTTCTTTTTGTTTATATAATAAAGAATTATTATCTAGGGATTTTTTAAAGGCTTTTAAATATGGAATTAATTCAAGGTGGGATGAAGCTTTAGTACAGGCTTTTGATCCGGCTTGCGAGGCTTTTACAGCGGGTTGTTACTTGAAGCAACAAGATTTAGAAAATATTCAGAATATGTTAGCCATGGTTTATAAAAATTATGGTGAAAAGGGTTTGGAAATTTTACGAAGTATTAATTTCGCTCAAGGAATAATGGATTATAGTTTGTTAATTGATATTAAAGATAATGATGATAAATATGATTTAGTTAGTGATGGTTTAGCTAGTGATAGTAACTTAAAAATATTAGAGTTAAAAACAAATAAGGCAACTTTAGAAAAAAGAGTTACTGATGTTATGGAAAATTCTGTTTTTTTAGCTATTAGTAATGAGAATATTAAGAGTGCTTTATTTTTTGTAAATGATTTATTATATGATGAGCAAGGAAAAATGGTTGATGATTCTAGAATTTTAAGTTTAAAATTTAAAATTCAGTTTGCTGATTCTTCTTTAAGTAAAGTTTTGAATTTGCAAGATTTTTGGAAGGCTGTAAAAATTTGTCAGGAAATATATTTAGAATATTATGAAGATAGAATTCCACGAAAAGATAAAAATAAAGTACATGTAAAAAATGTTAACAATTAAGTTAACATTTTTTTTGCAGTCTTTCAGATAATTCTTTTATTTTACGAAGACGATGATTTAAGCCTGACTTGGTTATGGTCTTGCCTGTTTCTAAAGAAATAATTTCGGCTAGTTCTTTAAGAGAAGCTTCAGGGTATTTTTTACGATATTCAAGAGCTTCTTTAGTTTTATCATCTAATAATTCAATACTAGAGGTATCTTCAATGATACGAATTTGTTCAAGTTGAAGCGTAGCAGTTTGAACAATACGATCAATATTAGCTTGTTCGCAATTATTAAGACGATTGGTCTTATTCTTTTGTTCATGATATATACGGACATTTTCAAAGTACATAACAGCATTATTAGCTCCAAGGATTTTGATAAAGTCACTTATCTTTTCAGCTTCTTTTATATAAATCATAAAGCCTTTATCACGAGTAAGTATTTTAGCATTTAAGTCAAAGATATTTAATAATTTTTGAACAAAAACAGATTCAGTAGGACTGTTTATAAGTAATTCCATGTGATATCTAGAAGTTTTAGGGTCATTGATACTACCTACACATAGAAAGACACCTCTTAAATACGCTCTAATTTCTTCATTAGCTCCTACTATATAGTTAGGAGGTGAATCAAGGCGTTGCTTTTGTTCATCTAAGTATCCTAAATCTTGAAGAAAAAAAGTACTTGAGGGAGTAATAGTTAAAGAATATAATTTTTTCTTACTAAAGTTTAGATTACTTATAATATTTTCTTGGAGATCTACTTGGTATAAATCTTTAAAGAAAGTTTTAATTCGATTAATTGTTGTAATATTTTCAGAAGTTAAAGTCAAAATCCCATCACTATAATTAGCATTATTTCTAACAAAACCAGAAAGTTCAGCAATCATTTCTGACTTTGTATTTTTTATTTTTGCTATTTCTTCTTTTATGGTTGTAGTAAAAGACATTAGTTTCTCATTAAATAGGAGAAAACTAAGGAACTTAATTTTAAACTATTATGTCTTATCGTGTTATCTTCTACTATGCATAGGTCATCTTCGATTAATTCTACTCCTATTTTTTCTAATTCTTGATAATCAATTTTGACAGGATTTTTTTGTTCTTCAGTTTCATATTTTTGAGCTATTTCGTCAGCAATTTTACTGTTGCTGGCAATTACAGCATCAATTTTTTTCTTATCTAAGTATTTGTTTATTAATTTAACGTGGTCACTGACGGTGAAATTATCCGTTTCCCCAGGTTGAGTAACGGCATTACATAAATAAATAATTGGAGCCTTAGTTTTATTTAGGGTTTCTTTTACTTCTTGGCAAATAATATTTGGTAATATACTAGTATATAGACTTCCCATACTAAAAATAATTAAATCGGCCGTTTCTAGAGCTTGAAGAACTTCTGGTAAAACCTTAGGTTCATTTTTATAATAAATTCTTTCATATTGACGATGGGCTTTAGTAATTTGTTCTTCACCTTCAATTACATTCTTATCTTTGTCAATGGCCATTAATGTTAAATCAGAATCTTCAGAAATAGGTAGTACCGTATGACGGACGTCAAGTATTTTACTAAGACTTTTGATAGATTCTTGTAAGGAACCTGTAATATCTAACATAGCTGTTAATATTAAGTTACCTACAGCATGACCATCTAAATCACTTGAGGTATTAAAACGATAAGACATCATTTCTTTGATAGGTTCATCTATTTGAGAAAGGTTCGTAATAACTTTTCTGATATCACCAACAGCTGGGGTATGAAATTCTTGACGTAATTTACCAGTAGATTGACCATTATCAGAAACAGTAATTACAGCCGTTATGTCGACTGGAAAATCTTTTAAACCTCTTAGTAGATAAGATATACCTGTTCCTCCACCTAAAACAACAACTTTTTTATACATAAATAACCTCCTATTTAATTTTGTGCTTTTTATTTTTTATATATATGTCCATCTTTTGATAATTATGCGTTTCATCATAGTCTTTGAAATTTTTTAATAAAAAGAAAAGGCCAACAAAAATGAAAACAATGGAAACTAATTGAGCCATTTTAAAAGGACCTAACATTAAAGAGTCACTGCGCATACTTTCAATGAAGAAGCGAGTAAATCCATACCAAAGTAGATAAAAACCGGTTAGAGTTGATGTTTGCATTCGTTTATGAAACTTTCTAAGACAAAGCATAAGAAGAAAGCCTAGTAGACATAAAATAGATTCATATAAAAAAGTTGGTTGGCGATAATTACCTAGAATATACATATTATTGATTATAAAAGACGGAATATGAAGATGTTGTAGTTTGGCTAAAGTAGTTATATTACCATAAGCTTCCTGATTAAAAAAATTACCCCAACGACCAATAGCTTGACCGATTATAAGACCAACAACCAATATATCTAACAATTTATAAATATTAACTTGATGCTTTTTACAATAATATATTATAAAAATTAAAGCTGTAATAATTCCTCCGTGAATTGCTAAACCGCCATTCCATAATTGAAATATCTCTAATGGATTAGCTAAATAATAAGAAAGATTAAAAAGACAATAATAAAGTCTAGCTCCAAAAACACCTAAAATGACAGAATAAAAAATTAAATTAAGCAAAAATTCTTCTTGTAATTTTTGTTTTTTAGCTTCTAAAAAAATAACTATACAGCCTACAACTAAAGCTGTAAAAATCATTATAGAATACCAATATATTTGTATAAAACCTAAATTGAGAGCTATTTTATCCATGGACTTTAACCTTCTTTATAATTTTTTTGATTATTTCCTGTAATAAATATTTAGTTATTGATAAAAGGATAGCTAAGAAGAAAAGGATATATAATTTGGTTAATTCAAAATGACTTCTTAATAACCAATCAGTTAATTTGAGAATAAAAACATTTATGCAAGGATAAAATAACCCCAGAGTTAAACCTGTTATAGGAATAGTTAAGGTTACTAAAATAGGTTTTATTGTTTGATTTAATAAATAAATGACAAAGACAATAATGAATGACCATAAGAAAAAATGATGTCTGTCAATATAGACGCTTTTAAAAAAGCTAGTTACAATAATGAAAACTATTGTATAACCTAACATGTATATTAGCCATTCTATAAAATAAACAATTAAATTTTTCTTTTTATCATTTTCTAAATGCATCTTTTTCTCCTAAATAATTTTCTTTAAAAACTGACCAGTATAGGACTCTTTTACTTTAGCAACTTCTTCCGGTGTTCCTTTGGCAACAATGGTTCCTCCAGCATCGCCACCTTCTGGTCCTAAATCTATGATATAGTCTGCTACTTTGATAACATCTAAGTTGTGTTCTATGACTACAACGGTATCTTTATTATCTACTATTTTTTGTAAAATTGCAAGTAAACGTTTGATATCATCAGTATGTAAACCAGTAGTTGGTTCATCTAAAACAAATAGGGTTTTGCCGGTAGCTTTTTTCTGTAGTTCTTTAGCTAATTTAACTCTTTCAGCTTCGCCACCAGATAGCGTAGGAGCACTTTGACCTAGTTTTATATAACCAAGACCAACGTCTTCTAGTACTTGTAATTTGTGTTTTATTTTAGGAATATTTTCAAAAAAAGTAATAGCTTCAGTAACACGCATATCTAAAACTTCAGCAATATTCTTGCCTTTATATTTTATGTTTAATGTTTCTTGATTATATCTAGTTCCATGACAAACTTCACAAGGAACATATACATCTGGTAAAAAGTGCATTTCAATTTTCTTGACACCATCACCACGACAGGCTTCACAACGGCCTCCCTTAACGTTGAAGGAAAATCTATTTTTTCCAAAACCATACATTTTAGATTCTTTGGTATTAGTAAAGACAGCTCTAATATCATCAAATACACCTGTATAGGTTGCGGGATTAGAACGAGGAGTTCGACCAATAGGGTTTTGAGAGATGGCTACTAGTTTATCTAAATTTTCAATACCGAGAATTTTATCATGTTTACCAGGTTTTTCTTTACTATGATAAAGTTGACTAGAAACAGCTTTACAAAGAATTTCATTAATTAAGGTACTTTTGCCACTACCAGAAACACCAGTAATACAAGTAAACGTTCCAAGAGGTATACTAACGTCAAGATTTTTTAAGTTATGTTCTTTGGCACCCTTAATTTTTAAACATTTTTGATTGCCTTTTCTTCTCTTTTTAGGTACTTCAATGCATTTTTTGCCACTTAAGTATTGACCAGTAATACTATCTTCATTGGCCATGACTTCATTAGGTGTACCTTTAGCAACTACTTTGCCACCAGCATCACCAGCACCTGGTCCAATATCAACTAAATAGTCACAAGCTAACATAGTATCAGTGTCATGTTCTACAACAATTAAGGTATTACCAAGATCACGCATCTCTTGCATAGATTTAATTAGTTTTTCATTATCTCTTTGATGAAGACCAATACTTGGTTCATCTAATACGTATAAAACGCCTGATAATCGTGAACCAATTTGCGTTGCGAGACGGATACGTTGAGCTTCACCTCCGGAAAGGGTTCCAGCTTGACGACTTAAGGTTAAATAATCTAAACCAACATTAGATAAAAATGTTAAACGATCATTTATTTCTTTTAAAACAAGATTGGCAATTTCTTTTTTTTCAGCACTTAATTTTAGATTACTAAAGAAAGGAATAAGTTCTTTAATACTTAATTCAGTAACTTCAAAAATATTCTTGCCACCAAGTTTTACAGATAAAACATCATCATTAAGACGAGCTCCATGGCAAGTATCACAAGTATGTTCTACCATGTAATGTTCAAGCCATTCTCTAATCCAAGTAGAGCTAGTTTCCATGTAACGTCTTTCTAAGTTATTGACAATACCTTCATAAAAGTCTTTAGTATTATATTTATTACCACTTTTAGAATTATATTGAAAATGAATAATTTCGTCAGAACCATATAAAATTACTTCTTGTTGTTTGGCAGTTAATTTTTTCCATGGCTTTGTCATACTTATTTTATAATGTTTGCAGACACATTCTAATTTTTTGTAATCAATTCCTTCAACATCATCAGTTAATGTTTTTATACAGCCTTCAGCTATGGATAAGTCAGGATTAGGTATTAATAAATCAACATCTATTTGTAAGTTCATACCTAGACCTTTACAATCGGGACAAGCTCCGTAGGGAGCATTAAAACTAAAAATACGAGGTTCTAGTTCAGGTAAAGAAAATTCACAATATGGACAAGCAAAGGATTCAGACATAACAAGTTCTTTCTTATTTTCTCCTAGTATTTCAATGACTACTTTACCAGAGGATAATTTAGTAGCTTGCTCAATAGCTTCAAAGAGACGACTTCTAGAATCTTCTTTTAATACAATACGGTCAATTACTACGTCTATTTTATCTTTTTTGTTTTTTTCTAAAGCTATGTCTTCACTTAAGTCATACATTTCACCATTGACACGTACTCTGATATAACCTTCTTTACGAAGATTTTCTAAGGTATCTTTATGAGTCCCTTTTTCGCCGTGCACAACAGGAGACATAATAATCATTTTGGTACCAAGTGGATATTCTAAAATTTTGTTAGTCATTTCTTCAACACTTTGACTTGTTATAGGTATATGATGATTAGGACAATAAGGAACTCCTACTCTAGCAAAAACTAGTCTTAAATAGTCATAAATTTCAGTAACAGTTCCAACCGTAGAACGGGGATTATTATTAGTAGTTTTTTGATCAATACTAATAGCAGGAGATAAACCTTCAATACTATCAACATCAGGTTTTTCAGAATTACCTAAAAATTGTCTAGCATAAGCAGAAAGACTTTCAACATATCTTCTTTGGCCTTCGGCATAAATAGTATCAAAAGCTAGAGAACTTTTACCACTGCCTGATAGACCAGTCATAACAATCATTTTATTTTTAGGTAGTTCAAGATCTATATTTTTTAAATTATTTTCACGAGCACCCTTAATTATTATTTTATCCATATATTTCACCTGTTTCATATTATACCACAAATCTGGCTTTTTATTTATTCTTTTTAATTTTATTATCTCATAAAGAAAAGAAATCCTTTAAATGAATTTCTTTTTTTTATTGAATTTCAGGAATTGTATATTTTCCATCAAAATAGTTAATATATTCTTTTCTTTTTTTCTCTTCATATAAAATATAAGGTTGTTTATCACATAAAATAATGTATGGAGCCATGTCTACTATTTTGATATCGCGGTAGCCACATGTAATTTTATCTTCTTTTATGATAATATCAAAACGGTTAAATTCGGTAAGTCCTAGGATAAACATAATACTTTGAACTAAAAATTCACGAAGAGCTTTAGCAGATTTTCCTATAATAACACCATGCCCTTTGGTACAATTTCTAAGTTGCTGTAGTATCATAATACAGCCCAAAAAGTTGATGTAGTCACCAGTAATTTCTAATCCAAAATATTTTTTGATTTTCTTAAAACCATTTTTTAAATCAAAAGGAACTTCATACTTGGAATATTCAAAATTCATGGGATGCTTTTCAAATAATCTTTCGATTTCTTTACCTAAATCTTCATAGCTCATTATATGGGTCATATGAACTTCTTCATTGGTACATTTTTTGCCATAATAGTAGTAAATATAAAGAATAAACTCTATAAAATCATACATTAACATAATAGCTCGGAAAGGATCTTTTTCTACCATAGCATTTCTAAAAAAGCCTTGGACATATATAGAAGAATGAGCATCAGGATAAAAATCTAGAAAATCAGTTTTGGTAATATCAGAGAAAAAATATTCCATATTTATAGCACTTTGGTCTAGGCCATCGGTTATCCATTTTACAGCTTCTTCTTCATCTTTAAAAAGAGCAATATCAATTTTATGTATCCAGTTATACTTTGTTTTAGGTCTGTGATAATTCGTATAGTCATCATGAATAAGGGCAATTTTAATTTCTCCATAGGAAACTAATTCACCATTGTCACTCATTTCTTCAAAAATAGATTCTATATACTTTTCCAAATTGGTTTCATTAGTTTTCCTCATATATAAAAATTTATAATCATCGTCAGCACTATTATTTAATAATCTTTTTTTATACTCTTCTTTACCAAATTCTTTGATAAATTCTTCATAATTAACAATTTTTAATAACGGGGAATTTTTTATTTTATTTTAGAAAGATTGGTATGAAGAATTATATTGTAAGAGAAAGAAGAAAATTTTTCAGACATTTTACACATCTCCTTTTCTTTTATCTAAGTAAAATTCACTTGCTAATGTAATTGAGGTTATGATTTTATTTTCGGATAATTTATAAGTTATAATTTTACCACTTTCATACTCTAAGTAGCGAAAGTAATCTTTTTCTAGTTGAGAACTATAATAGTATCTGGCAGCATTATATTCAATATATAAAGGAGGCTTATACTCTTTTAAAGAAACTTCAATATTTTCTAGTTCTGTGTAAGTTTCATAATATCTTTTTATAATTTGTTCTGTAACAATTAATATATGATAGACAAATTCTGATGAAACAGAATAAATCATACTACCATGACCAATGTAACGATTCCTTACTTTGCAGATTACTTCACATAATTTTTTATAACTAATTTGATTTTGTTTTAGTTCGGATTTATTATTTCTTACTGCTGATTTATCTAGGTAAATAGCGCTTTGAATTAAATCTTTATACTTATCTTTTTGATATATTGTATTATCTTCTATATGTTGAACGTATTGTCCGATAGAAGGTTTTTCAAAATCTAAAATTTTTTCTTTATTTTCTCTTAAACATCTTATAAAAAATGTAAATTCACAGATTTTAATGGCTGTATAAAATAACTTCAAATCATTTTTGGTATCATATAATTCTTCTTTTAAATTATTTATAGTATCTTCTTTTTGGTAGGAAGAAATCATTTCTATTATTTTTTTTACTTGGTCTCTTATCGCCAAAAGATAGTTGTTGTCTTTATTTTTTAATACATCTTTTATAATTTCATTTAGTGAATCAAATAAAATATATTTTCGGTAGTAAGGATATTTTAAGGATAATTCTTTGCCTAATTCATTTAAATTTTTTTCTTTGGAATAGTTATCATAGATAATAGGTTGAATTCCTACTTTTTCGTCTTCTGCTAATATTTTAAAAATAGCCTCTTTTTCTTTTTGGGTATATTTATTAAGTTTTTTACTTTTTAAATAGAGAATATGGTACTTATTTTTCTTTTTCCCTATGATTGATTTTCTATTATAAAATTCATTTACTAAAATAGCACTGTTGTAATCTTCATAGTTTAAATGAGGAGAAAGGGACAATTTTTGCTTACCACTGTAGCGGTTTCTTTCCGTTATAAGCGCTATTGTATAAAAATTAGAAAAGGGATTTAATTCATATTGAAAAGTACTATATAGGAAATAATTTTCTACTTTCTCTAAGTCAACGCTATGTAAATCAATGAAACTAGAAAAGTATATTATTATAAAATGGAGAATAACCCAGATAATATACATTTCGGGAATTAATTCTGTTCTTACGATTGATGTAGCAATGGTAAAAATAAGAGTTATATTAGATAGGAAACTAAAAACTGGTAATGAATAGTATATTTTAGACCAGGCTAATTTTAGACTATTGGCTTTTTCTTCGACGAAATGTTTATTTTTTAAAAACAAATAGTTTCCAAATAGAATAACTTCTATTAATAGTATAAAGCTATAGGCTACACAAAAAGGAGTGAAGAAGTTTTCTTGTAAGGAAGTTAGTTGCTTTTGAAAGATTATTTGAAAGCCACTATCTAATATTTTATAGGCTAAAAAGCAATAAATTGGTAAAAGAAAGATAACCCATTTTCTTTTTTGAGAAATAAGTAGAAGTTCTACAAATAAAGAAAAGATAAAGGAAATTAATATTCCTGATAAAAGCATTTCAGGCATTTCTTTTAATATTTGCCAATGAGACATTAAAAGTACCATAATAACAATGGTTGCATAAAATACTACAAATTCTATTATTTTATTTTTAAAGAATCTTAAAAAACGCATAATTACCTCCTAATATGTTATTTTTCGACTTAAAGCAAAATAGTATTGACTATCAACTTTTTCAAAATCAATGGTTTCAAAAATATTATTTTTAAAATTTTGACTAATTTTTTGATAGTGTTTTTGAAGAGATTTTTTTACTGAGTTTAGTTGATTAGCTATATTATATTTTAAAAGATAAGAATATTTTTCTAATTCAATGGCAAAACCAATCATATTTAAAGTACTATCTTCTTCAAAACCGAACGATAAAGCCATATCATATTTTTCGATGGCAGCCTTGGTGTTACCTGTTTCCATTAAATAAGTAGCCCATTTCCAACTAATTATTTCGTAAGGGTGTTTTGGAGAAAAATGATTTTTGGAATTTAAAAGGGGACTTCGAAAAATTACTTGAGCCATAGTATCGGCTTTTTGCCAGCCGGCAAGTTTGCCTTCAGCCATGAGACGAATATACTGCATAAGTGTATAACTTGAGGATTCTTCTAGTTTTTTAACAAGGTTTTCAAGTTTTTGGTCTTTGGTTAATCCTACAGATTGAAAAAGAAAAGCAAGAGCATTGTCATAGTTATTAGCTTCTGTTTCAAGAGCACAACGATATAAATATTGTCTTTTTTTATCTTCAAGATATTCAAATTCTTCAATCGCTTCGTCACTAGCTTGTTTGGCCTCTATATAATAAGCTTGATTACTTCTTAATAAAAAGGTATAAATTTGAACTAAATTGCCTAGAGCTTTAGCTAATTCTTCATATTTGATAGGTTTTTTATCTTCATAACATAATTCTAAGACACTTTTTATTCCTTTACATTTCTTAACTAAGTCTTTACAAGAATTTAAACTGTAGGTAAATTCAAATAAATTGCTGTAGTGAACAATTTTTCTGTTTTGATATTTCATTTGATAATTGATACTTTCCCAGTTATTGCTGAGATTTTCTATTTCCTTATCACAAGTTTGTAAACAATCTTCTATTTCTTTAATATTTCCGGTATGGGAATAAGCCGTAATTAAATAAAAGTTAATATCTAGATTTAATTTAGAAGTAAGTTCTTGTATTTCTTCAATATTTTTTAATTTGGGCAAAAAATATTTTAAGAGATTTTTTAAAAACATAATGCAGCCTGTAAAATCATTATTAATTTCGATAAAATTTTCAATTCTTGTAGCAATAAAACGATATTGTAATTCTATTTCCGAACGGGTCATGATAAGAAGTTTTTCTTGGACAAGGCGCATTTTGTCAGCAATAAAATTTTCATCTTTCCGTTGACATAATAGTGATACAGCTTCTCCAAGACGATTTTCTAATAAATATTTGGTGAACTCTTTTTCCGCAAAAGATTCTAAAACAGAAAAGATTATTGTCTTATTTTTGTCTTGGTAGATTTTGGTAATTTCTTCTTGCATAGGTTTTGGGAATTTTAAATTTCTCATATAGAAAGTATTACAAACTATATCAGCAATCATGAGACGTTTATCTTCTCTAGCAGAGGCTTTTTCTATTTGCCAATCATCTTTTTTTATTTGTTTGTCTAAAGAAGAAAGAATTAGTTTTTCTTGTAGTCTTTTTATATAAACATCTTTTTGGACAACACTTTCCATTTTAGGAAGATTAGCTGTAGTATCTACTCGATTGGCAATTAATACTTTTAAGAGAATATCACCATATTTTTGTTTTAAGTATGTTAATGTTTTTATAATACCTTCAGTCATAATATTTAAATATGTTAAATTATTATCAAGAATCCAGATACATTCAGTATTTTGAAAAAGAATCAGTTGAACATTATTGGCATTTATTTGCATAAATCGTTGGAATTGTTTTTCAACATCTTTGTCTTCTGTACAATGAATACTTTCAGTACCGATAATTTGATTAATATGATTTAATGTAAAGTTATTTTCTTCAAATAAAACACCTCCAATTAAAGAAGGGTTTTTACCTCTTTTGACACTATCTTTATCTTTTTTAAAGCTTCCTGATTCATCTAAGTACATGATAAATGTTTTTTTCATATATTACCTCTCAAATACTTTTTTTATTTTATTTTATCATAATTTTTATAAATAATGTTTTATCCACAAAAAATGTGGAAAAAACTTTTTGGTTTTCTCCACAGAAATTGTTGAATTATTCTGATTTCATTTCAAATAAAATATCTCTTAGTTCCATAGCACGTTCAAAGTCTAAGTTCTTAGCAGCTTCACGCATTTCTTGTTCAATAGCATCAATATTTTTGGCAATTTCTTTCTTAGTTAACTTTTTAGGAGATGATTTAGAACTTGAACCACCAGCGATATTAGAAATAACTTCTCGAATTTCTTTTTTAATTGTTTGCGGAATAATATTATGTTCTTTATTATATTCCTCCTGAATGTGACGACGACGAGCAGTTTCTTCAATAGCATTTTTCATAGAGTCAGTTATTTTATCACCATACATAATAACGTGACCATGAGCATTTCTAGCACAACGACCAATAGTTTGAATTAAACTGCGGTTACTTCTTAAAAAGCCTTCTTTGTCAGCATCTAAAATGGCTATTAAAGATACTTCAGGAATATCAATACCTTCACGTAAAAGGTTTATACCAACAACAACATTGTATTTACCGGTTCGTAAGTCATGAATAATTTGCATACGTTCAAGGGTTTTTACTTCACTATGAAGATAGGCAACTTTAACATCTAATTCTTTTAAATAATTAGTTAATTCTTCAGCCATACGAATTGTTAAAGTTGTGATAAGAACACGTTCATCTTTAGCCATACGTTCTTTGATTTCACCAACTAAATCATCAATTTGACCTAGAGTTGGACGTACTTCTATCGTAGGATCAAGAAGTCCGGTTGGTCTAATTATTTGTTCTACATATTGATTATTAGTATGAGCAAGTTCTAAATCTCCAGGGGTGGCGGAAATATAAATGACTTGGTTAATTTTTTTCTCAAATTCATCATACTTTAAAGGTCGATTGTCAAGAGCACTAGGAAGACGAAAACCATATTCAACGAGGTTCATTTTTCGAGCTCTGTCTCCATTATACATTCCTCGAACTTGAGGTAGCGTTACGTGAGACTCATCAACAATTAGTAAATAATCATCTGGGAAAAAGTCCATTAATGTTGTTGGGGTTTCTCCCCTACCACGGCCAGCCATTGGGGCTGAATAATTTTCAATACCGGAACAAAAGCCTGTTTCTTCTAGCATCTCTAAATCATAGTTAGTACGTTGCTCCAAACGTTCAGCAGCAACTAATTTGTTATCAGCTTTAAGTTCTATTAATCGTTCTTTCAATTCATTTTTTATACGAATAATAGCTTGATGTAATTTTTCATCACTGACAACAAAGTGACTGGCTGGGAAAAGACTAACATTTTTAATATTTTCAGTTACAACTCCAGTTAAAGTATCAATAGTCGAAATACGGTCAATTTCATTATCAAAAAATTCAATACGATAACCTGTAGTGTTTTGGTTAGCGGGAATAATTTCTAGGACATCGCCTCGAACACGAAAAGTTCCACGTTTAAAGTCAAAATCATTACGCTCATAAAGCATTTCAATTAATTTAGTTAATACTTGATTACGATCAATAATATCCCCTACTGAAAGAGTTAGCATTTTACTTTTATATTCTTCAACTTCACCAATACCATAAATACAAGAAACACTGGCAACGACGATAACATCTCTTCTCGATAATAGCGATGACGTAGCAGCATGACGCAATTCATCTATTTCATCATTTATAGAAGAGTCTTTTTCAATATAGGTATCTGTTGAAGGAACATAGGCTTCTGGTTGGTAGTAGTCGTAGTATGAGACAAAATACTCAACTCGATTATTAGGAAATAATTCTTTGAACTCAGAATAGAGTTGTCCAGCAAGAGTTTTATTATGAGCTAAAACTAAAGTTGGTTTATTTACTTCTTTAATAACATTGGCAATGGTAAAGGTTTTACCGGTACCTGTTGCGCCTAGTAAAACTTGTTCTTTTTTGCCTTCTTTAACTCCTTGAACTAATTTTTCAATAGCTTGGGGTTGGTCACCACTAGGTTTGAATTTAGATACTAAGTCAAACATATTTTTCTCCTTTCTACTATATATGATAAATATTATAATTTTTAATGTTGATGATAATTTTTTTCGCTTATTTATTTTAGCATTTTTACTATAAAAAAACAAGGTAAGTAATAAACTACCTTGTATTATTGTATCCATTTCTAATTAGCCAATACTATTATTTCTGTTATTGAACTATTTATACTATGCCAAGTTCTTCATTACAGTATTCTTCATTTTAAAGTTATTCTTAATAAGCTAAATACTATGCTTTTTGTTGAAAATAGTAACTAAAATTTACTGTTATATTATTTATTTATAGATTTTTTTAAATATTGCTTTTTTTACTTAATTTAATTATTGTATAAGTATTTGTAATAACAGTCATTAAATCAAAAACGGCAGAAGAATATGATTTAATTGTTAAATCATATATAAGCCATAATATCATAGTAAATATTATTAAGCCTTTAAACTTTATAACATTTTTAATATTCATTAGCCATAAGTAAGTAATTGTACTTATAAGAGGTAACATACCAATTAAACCTAAATTGTTAAATCTAATTGATAAAAATGTAGCCAGTATAGTTATTACTATTTTTTCTTTTAAACCTAGTTTATCTTTATAGCACAAAATATTTCTAATGCAGCTGAGTGCATTAATTATAGCTCCAACAATTCCGCCTAGAACCATATTACTTACAACTGATAATCCTATTTGTATTGTCTGAACATACAAAATTTTTTTCTTTTGTTTTATTATACCTGAATACACCATCAATAAAGAGGCTATGAGGGCAATAATATTTCCAATTATAATATTAGTCATTACATCACCTTAATAATTGATAAAAAAAGTCATTGTAAGTTTTATCTATTTATTACATTTGATATTGTGATAAATTTGCTTTATTTAAGGTTGGTTGTTTTGAGCTTTTACCCTTGTATAAAAATTATCTGCTGAATCATTCCATTCATTAAGGAGTTTACTAACTTCATCTTCGCTTAATTCTGGCTCTTTTTGATATTCCTTAATTTTTTCATTTACTTTTTCAAGACCAATCATTTTATTAATAGCTGTATCTGATAACATTTTGCTTGCCATTTCCGCTTTTTTATCTGTAATAACATTGTCTTTTTTCTTAACTATTGTTTTATTTGCTAAATTTACTTCGTAATGATTTCCACTATACATGAAATAACACCATTTGACTAATGATGTGGGTGTTACTTCTTCGTGTCGGTTTTCTAATACTTTTTTAACTACTTCACAGTTCGTTTTGGTTACAGGTATTATCGTTTTTCCTTCACTTGTGTGAAAGGTTGTAGTAGACCTGCCATCATATTCTCCTCCAATTATTTTATTTTCTGCTGCATAGACTATATTTTTTAGCATATGTTCTGTGATATAAGTTCCATAGCGGGGTGCTTTTTCTCCTTCATATATAGCATATAGTTTTAGTTTACCGTTTTGAATCATATCATAAAATTCCATTTTTACCACCTTTAATTTTAATATTTTATTTTTATGGATTAAATTAATTTAAAAATTTGATTAATTTAGCAAAGTTACAAATGTTTTAATGGATATATAATTTTTTTATCTTATATTTTATTATATAATCTTAATTTATTAACTGTCAAATTTTAAAATTATTATTTTTTTATGATAATTTTCTAAGTTTAAACTT
>CANQSQ010000011.1 GCA_947626565.1 uncultured Bacilli bacterium | reverse complement strand
ATTTGTGCATTTTCTTTTAAAAATAAACTATTTTGACTCAATTGCACTTATTTGTGCACTTTACTTAAAATTTAACGCAGTTTAGAAAACACACTTGCATATTGGTAATAAGCAATTTATAAAAAAGCGAGGATAATAATAATGGTGCTAGAAAAAATAAAAAGTAAAGTATATGAATTATTAAGTAACGACAATTCAGGACACGGAATTGATCATGTGGAGCGAGTTTTAAATTTAACATTAAAATTTGCGGAAAAAGAAAATGCAAATAAAGAAATATCTTCTTTAATTGCGTTATTACACGATGTAGATGATTATAAATTATTTGGCATTAAAAATGCAGAAAACCTTACTAATGCAAAAAGAATTATGGAAGATTGCAACATTGACGAAGATACTCAAAAACAAGTAATTCTTGCTCTTAATAATATTGGTTATAGTAAGAGATTAAAAGGATGTTGTCCTACAACTCTAGAAGGAAAAATAGTTTCAGATGCCGATATGTGTGATGCTTTAGGAGCAAATGGTATTTTACGTGTCTATACTTATAGCATAAAAAATGGAACCCCTTTTTTTAATAAAAATACTTTTCCAATCGAAGATATGAGTGCTGAGAAATATACAAGAAAATGTGCAGATAGTAGTGTATGCCATATCTTTGAAAAAATACTTAAACTGAAAGATTTGATGTTAACTACTTCTGGAAAAGAAGAGGCAAAAAATAGACATCAAATAATTGTAGATTTTTTATATCATTTATTTGATGAGGAAAATACTCCAGAATGGAAAGAATACTTAGACAATTATTTAAAATAGAAAAGTTGTTGTACTTCTTTCTTTAGGGCACCAGATTGATGAAAACTCGGAATTTCTGAGTTATGAGTTATTTAAAAAGCGACTTGTAAAAAAGTCGTATTTATGCTATTATGTATCTGTCAAGGAAACTTGCATAAAATAAAAAAGGGAACATTCAGTTTTTCCAAGTTGAATGTCTACCCACTATAAGGTGTTAGACACTTATTCTAGCGAATGAGTGTCATTTTTTTATAACTACTATCATAACGATAAGGAGAAATAAAATGATAGTAATGAGCTTTAGAACTTTTATAACAAAAGTCTTAGTTTTCATTTTATCAAACCTCCTTTCTATAAAGATTGGAGGTAGACACTCAACAACTGATATTCCCTATAAAAAGTATACCAATTTATTACATATAAAAACAAGTGTTCGAGTAATATTTATTAAAAATTGTTGAACTTGTTTCTTTAAGGAACCATTGAAATATATTCGAATTTTCAAGTAAGATATAGAGCTACTTGATAAAAGTGCATCTTTATGTCATGATGCAGTTGTCAAAAAAATTGCATAAATAAAAAGAAAATACTTAACAACAAAATATTGGGGTACTCGCAATATATTAGTTAGCACTTAATTCGGCTAGATTGAGTGTTTTTCTTTTACATACTATCAGCTTGGCATATTTAGTTATGTTAAGATATAAAACAATTACATGATAATCGTAAAGATAAGCTGATTTTAATTTGAAAAGATAATAATTAGCAAAATTAATGATATAATTGAATAGTAGATATGAGGTGTTTAAAATGGAGAAACCAAGTATATTATATAGAGGGATAAAAGTTGACTATAATAGTTTACAAGACTTTAAATTTTCAGGTATTGACTTAAAAGTTAATTATGCTCCGATTATTGATCAATATGGTAGAAAAACTGTTATTGATGGAAATGAGTATGGGGTTTATATGACTGATAATCTAAATATGGTTACATCAGCATATGGTAATTTACATCATGATGGGATACCTGTTCATAATAATTTGTCAATTTATAATGAACGAATAATGATACCATCTATTGCTGTAATATACCAAATTAATACCGCTGGATTAGATATAAAAAAACCTTTTATTTCGGATTATTTAAAAGGGCATTATAATAATGGTTTTCAAGGCGACGAATGGATAGCAGATATTGTTCCTGCTAATAACTATACATTATATCGCGTTAGAATTGGTGCAGATATTTTACATGATGCCGAGGATATTGATTTATCAAGAACTGAAAATATTTCCGAACAAGTCAAGCAAAACTTAGAAATGCGCAAATATAGACTAGAAACGTTTGCCAATGCTATGGAAAGAATATCGCCTATAAAGCGAAATACTTTTGGTAGAGATGAACTAAATATTTTAAAAACTATTTATGGAAAAAACGGTTTAAAGTATATTAATGAAGATAGTTTAATCACAAATGATGTTGATGGTATGACAAAGTATTTAACAGCAAAGATTTTTAGACAAAATGAATCAGATATTGATTTTCAAGCAATAAAATATATAAATGGTTTAAAAGAACAGGCAAAAAGTATTGATTCTATTATTGAAATTTTAAAAAATGATAAAATAAAGAATTTGCAAGAAAAAGTTGCATTTGAAAAAAGAAAAAAACAAGAGGGAACACCTTATGTAACAAGCAAATTCGATAAACAAGAAAAAAGATTAGATAGTCTTATGACTATGGTTCTTATTCGTCGAAATAAAGATAAACAATATCAACATGAGCATGCCCAAAATAATGCTTCTATTAATGAAAACACAACAAGAGAAGATCAAGAATGGGAAATGATAAAAGAAAAATATGAATATGATGAATTAGAGCCTGAAAGACAGCAGATTATAGAACAACAATTTCAAGAAATGATTCATAAAAGAAGAAGGAGAGAAATTGGCATTGATGATATTTTGTTTGATGATGATTCAAAAGAAACAGAAACTATTGAAAATATTGACCATATCGGAAAAAAATAATGTAATTTGTAAAAAAAACAACCTTCTAAGTTCTTCTATTACACTTACCAAAATATTAATAAAGAAAACACTCTTGCTTTAAATTTATATAAAAAATTAGGTTTTAAAATAAAAGAAACTACTGAAACTAGATACTTTATGCAATATGACAAAAATTATAAATAGCCTCTACACCAGCTTTAGATAAATACCAAAATTGGTCTTATAGTTCAAGTTTAAGTTTTCATCAATAAAATATTTGCTATAATGTAAGTGGTGATTTAGATGAATTTATATGATAAATTATTAAATAATGATCAATATATAAAAACTGTCCAAAAAATAGAACAAATGTCATTTATCACAGATGGAAAATGGGATTGGGAACATGGACTAAATCATTATAAGAGAGTTGCAGCTTATGTCAAAAAAATTTTGATCCAGTTAAATGCTGATGAGAGAACAGTTGAGTTAGGAATGCTTTGTGCCTTATTACATGATATTGGCTTAATTAAAGGTGAGAAAAAGAATCATGCTATAGAAAGTAGTAAAATATTTTCTAAATATATTGATAAAAATGATATTAGCCCCGAAGAAATGGAAATTATTAGGCAAGCTATTTTAGATCACTCTAAAGGTAATAATATACAATCTTTAATTGGTTTATCTTTAGTACTAGCTGATAAATTAGATGTGACATATCACAGAACCATAAATTCCAGTATTCAAGATTGGGTTAATAAAGAAATTCAAAAAATAAAAAAAGTAGATATTATAATTGATGATAAAAATTTAATAGTAAAATATTTTACCGAAGCTAACTTTGACGTTTCAGTATTAAAAAACTGGAATAAAGCCATTATTATACCTAAAAAAGCAGCCGAATATTTAAACAAAAATTATATATTTTTAATAAATAATAGAGAAATTCAATATACTGATTTTCTTTCTTAGAATACTGAAAGGTGAACTATAAAAACAAACCAAATATAAAAACTACTTATCAATTTAAATTGTAAGTAGTTTCATGTTATTATAATGAATCATACGTAAACTATATTACTTTTTTATTAATACTTGAGCTTTATCATTTGTCTTTGATAAATATAATTGAGTAACTAAATCATTCATAGCCTTTACTTGTTTTTGTTCAAACAGAGAAATATTCTTTCGAGCTTCATCTTTTCTTAAATTAATAACTGATTTTAAATTACCATTATCTTGTATCATAGATAATAATCCTAAAGCATATGCTAGTTGAAAAGCCTTGTCTAAATCTATATAATTATTTCCATCTATACTTTCTTTTTTACAAATATCTTCAAATAAAAAATTAAAATCTGGATCATCATAAAAGACATATAAATCCTTTTGTAATTGCAAGTTTTCCAAAATTGGCATTCTATCATGTAAAACAATAGTTGAAGATAATAAATTTAAAAAAGCAAAATCAGTAATACCTTTTTTAGCACTTTCTTTTAACATAAAAACCTTCATACATCATATATTGTAGCATTAATTTGCTTCTAAAAAAATAGTAGCCTACTTTTTACTGGTATTATCAATAATTATTATTACTTTACAATAAAATATTATTATAAAACTAATAAACAGCTAAATTATAGTGTATAATGTTTATAAGGTGATTAGATGAAATTAGTAACTTTCCAATCTTTAGCGGCTTTAAAAGATTTAATTAACAAAGGTTATTTAGAATGTGATGAGAAATATATTGATGAGAAAAAAGCTGAACCTACTTATCAATGGGTCATTAAAAAAATGAATCAGTCAGTGGAAAACAAAAACAATACAAAATATCCTATTTGGTGTTGGGTAAAGTGCTATAATAACATTTGTCCTCCAAAACATAAAGGAGAACCTGTAAATGGTTTTGATGTCAAAATAACTTTTCATAAACAAAAGAAAGATGTTTTTATCACTGATTTTAGAAGATATTCCTTTTTACTTAGTAATACCTATATTCCTAATTCTTTAAAAGATAAGGAACAATTTACTAATAAATTACTAACTTATAATATAACTAACGATGAACTAAAAGCTTTTGTAAGAAAAGATAAATTTACTAGTCACAGAACAGATAAAGTTTTCTTACAAACCTGCCAAGAAATTCGCAAGAGTTTTGATAGATGTATAACTACGAATAGTGATATTTTACAAGGCTGTGTTTGGCGTATTAACTTAGATGATATTGAAAAAATTGAATTTTTAACGGATAAAAACTATAGATATGGTTCTCTAAATTATATAAGAAGTAATGGAAAAAGAATAAATTGGCAAGAAGACTTTTATAAGAGATTAAAATAATTTTTAAATTAAAAAAAATATCATACTATATTAAACAGTAAGCAGTACTTAAATATCCCTATCTCAATAAAATGAGGTAGGTCTTTTTTCATTAAAAAATATTACTTACAATAAAAAAACTTGTCATAACCTTAGTACCAATTTAAAAAATATCACACTGTTAAAGCTTAATTTGTTTTAGTAACATTCTATCATAAATTACTATTATTTCCATTAATTATTACGAACGATGAAGAGTCTTTTATTCTTAACGTATTTAACTATCAAATTTTCACCTATATATTTTCAATTATTAAATTTCTTTTTAATTTTTTGCAACAAAATTATGATATAATGATTACATCAAGAGGAGGTTTAAAATTATGCCAAGAATAAAACCACAAGAAACAATTAAAACAGAACAATTTATTAGAGAACCAGTTGATCTTTTGAATAAAAAAATAGTTGCCGATAATTCAAATAAAATAATCCTAAAAGGGGGTAGAGGTTCTGGCAAAAGTCTAGTTCTTTTTAATCTACAAGATAAAGGTCTTGGAACTTCAGAACAAACTATTTTAATGCCTTTTGAATCAATTATAACTTTAACTACTAGTCCAAATGAATATCTTGATGAAAAATTCTTAAATCACTACTATGAATTAATCTTTTCATGGAAATTATTATCTTATATAAAAACTAATTATAGTTTAACTTATGAATCTAAGTTTAAAGATATAGAACTACTATTACAAAGGCTTTCTACGAAAACTGATGACTTTATCCATAATATATATTTTGAGAAAAAACAACTAGAAAACTACTTATCACCTAAAGATATATCATCAGAAATAATAAAAAGAATGAAACAATATCTAGATATTAAGACTCTAAATTTAGCGATAGATCGCTTTGACTGGATTAATGGTAGTAGTGCTTATACTCAACATATTATAAGTAACTATTTTGATATGTTTGATAAAACTATAATTACTACTGATGATTTATCATTAGATGAACAATGTAAACAAAAAGAAATAGAACACAAAGGTTATTCTTTTATAACGACTGAATATGGCAAAAATATAGATGTTATTGAACAAATTATAAAGAAAAGAATTAAGTTGTATAATGAACTAAATTCTAATTCTCAAGGTTTTTTTGATGAAGATATTTTAACAGATAAAATTTATAATAAACTAATTACTAATGCCAATGGCAATATTTCTTTTATGTTAGATACCTTAGAAGAAATAGCTGATTTATTAAAGTGGCAAGATTGGCACATTGAAAATATTGAAAGTGAATTTGATAGTGAAATTAGTGCCCAACAAAATAAAATAAAACAACTACAAAAAATAGATGCAACACCTCCTAAATTTCATTTGTAAATACAATTTTATTTATCAAAAAAATAATCTTATTTTTAAGAAACAAATGTAGTTAGTATTCACAAACTACTTTAAAATAAAACTTAAAGTAGTTTTTTAAATTATTAAAACATTCGAGTTTTTGTCCCAAATATGACTAACTATTTTTTTCATTAAGTAATTTTATTAGAGATTAATTTGTAATAAAAAATGATATAATATATGTAAATAAATCTATTAATTCAATTTCCTTTTTAATAAATTGACAGTTTTAATGCTTTATAGTATTATAAACATCATAAAAAAGGCTTTGGTTTGAATCGGGTGATTATATGATAGATTTACATACCCATACAGTTCATTCGGATGGAATTCTAACAGTGAATGAATTGGTTAATAATGCCATTGAAAATAATGTTCAAATCATATCTATAACTGATCATGATACTATTTCTGGATTAATTGAATATCAAAATATGCCTTTAAAAAAAGATATATTGGTAATCCCTGGAGTTGAGTTTTCTACAGATACATATTATTTAGGTAGAAAAACCAAGATTCATTTATTAGGATATGGTTATAAGATTAAAGATAAAAGAATAAATCAAGTATTGCAAAAATTATATATCAGACGTTTCAATGACAATAAAGAATATTTAGAAGATTTAATAAAAAAATTTTCTTTTTTAAATGCTGAATATTTTCATAATTTTAATTATACTAAATATGGCTGGCTATATAAAAATATCTTAAATCATATAAGAACCTTTATAAATGAAGAACAATTAGAATTACTGAAAGAATATTTGCTAAGTAATAAACCAATTTATAATAAATATAACGAGAGTGTTGAAGATATGATTAAATTAATCCATTCATGCCATGGTTATTCTGTCTTTGCTCATCCTCAAAAATGTGATATTACGAAAAAAGAACTACAAACTTTGGTTATGTATTTGAGAGATTTAGGATTAGATGGATTAGAGACATATCATATTGAAGCAAATAAAAATGCTAGAGATTATATACATAGTTTAGCCATAAAATATGATTTGTATGAAACTGGTGGCAGTGATTTTCATAGTTTTAAATATGCTAGTGGTGTTGGTGATCCTAATATAAAATTTCCTCAAGATTATGAGCCATTATTAGTAAAAAAATTAATCAAAGAGAAAAAGGTCTTGGGTGATATCAGTGAACAATGAAAATATAATTTTAGCTAAGTATAATAAAAAGTATCTTTTATCTGTATATTCTGGAACTCTGGCTATTGAAGGAATTCTTAAAAGTTTAAAATTAGCTAAAAATGACAAAGTGTTGATTACTAATGTTGTATGTTATAGTATTTTACATGCTATATTAAATGCTGGTTTGCTTCCAATTATAGCAATCCCTAGCAATGGTATAACACTTAGTAAAAAAGAGGTAAGAGAAATAGTAAAAAAAGAACAAATAAAAGTTTTTATTGCAGTTCATCAGTACGGTTATGAACAAGAGATAGAAAAAATAAAAAATTTAATTATTATTGAAGATATCTCTCAGTCATGGAATATTAAATTAAATAACAGACATATTGGAGAAAATAGTGATTATATTATATCCTCTCTAGGAAGTAGTAAACCATTATCCAATGGCATTGGTGGCATAATAATGTCTAATAATAACTTTATTAGTAATTTCGATATAAAAACTAGAGAATGTAGAAATAGTAATGCGAATCTTTTAGAATATTATTATCCCTTAGCAATTAATTATAAAAAAATAATTAAAAAAGCCAACAAAAAAGTTACTAAGCAAAGAAAAAATGCTCTTCTTTTTAACAAAATCCTAGAGAAATATTCTTTTATTAAATTAATAGAAGAAAATAATTCCTTTCCAAGCTATCATCGCTTTCCAATTTATATAGATGAAATTGAATATGACAATATTATAACTATTCTCGAAAAATGTAAAATTAACTATCAAAAAGAATACAAAAAAAAGTTAGATGATATAAACTTAGTTAAGAAAATTGGTATCAAAATAATTGGAAATAAAAAAATAGAAAAATGTTTATTATTAAAAACGAATAATAATTATCTAAATTTAAGAAAATTTGAAATTGAAATGAGGAAATATTATGAATCCTAAAATTATGTATATAAGAGTATCAGAAAATTGTAATTCTCGTTGTTTTATGTGTCATTTTGCTGGTACTACTAACGCTATTAATATAAGTGCTGAACAATATGATAAAATATTAAAACATATGAAAAATCATAATTATAAGATGATTAGGTTTACAGGTGGTGAACCTTTATTACATAAAAATATAATTGAATTTTTAATTAAAGCCAAACAAATAGGAGTAAAAACTTCAATAATTACCAATGGTTATTTATTACCTAGGTATGCTGATAAGCTTATAGATAGTAATCTAGACGAATGTATTATTAGTTTAGATGGATCTTGTAGCAATATTCATGATAGTTTAAGAAATTTTAAAGGTTGTTTTGACAATATTATTAAAGGTATAAACAAATTAAAAAGTAACAACATTGTTATAAGAATTAATACAGTAGTAAGTGGTAAAAATATACATGATCTTAGTAATATGTATGATTTATTAGTAAGTTTAGGTGTAGACCAGTGGTCCATAATACCTATTAAATATAAGGATAATTTATGGGATGAAAATAGTAAGAAACATTACCTAGACTTTGTTGATAAGGTAAAAGCCTCTACTAAAATTAAATTTTTAGGTTATTCTAAAAATTTTGCTGGTACTAGTGATGAAGAAATTGCTGATACTTTTGATAATAACTCTAGATTGAAAATTAATGGTCAATGTAAAGTGGTTGATAATGTGAGATTTTATATACCAGATAAGGATATATTAATTCCATGTAATTGTGCAGCTCATAGATTAAAGGAAATACCTTTTGATTTAAGTGGTGACATAGAAGAAGTATGTGAAAAAATACGCTTATGGTTAAAAGAAAATAATTATAATTGTAAGTGTGAACCATTAAATATTTATATTAATGACCATCCAGAAATAATGGATAAAGAAGAAATATTATATTAGAGGTGGTAATAAAATGATAAATCCCAATGAATATGGTAGTTTGTTATTTGATGAACAAGAAAAAAAATATTTAAGTAATGTAATTGATGCGAGAAGAATATTTAGATATTCCAGAACTCCCTATCCATATACATCTATGTGTGAAGAGAAAATCAAGTCTTTAGTAGGAACTAACTATTGTCTAATGACAACTAATGGCACTTCATCGTTAAAAAGTGCATTTATAGGTGCTAATGTTGAAAAGGGTGATAGAGTATTAATAAGTTCTTATACATTTTTAGCAACTGCTTTAGCTGCTATAGCCGTTGGAGCAGTTCCTATACCAATAGAAGTTGACTTAAATTATGGAGTTAATTTAGAAGATTTAGAAAAGGAAATTAAATTAGGATGTAAGGCTCTAGTAGTTGTTCATTTTCAAGGAAGAGCCTTTGACTTAACTAAGGTAAAAAGAATATGTGAAAAAAATGGTATTGTTTTAATAGAAGATGCTTGCCAAGCGTTTGGGGCTAAATTTAAAGATAAGTACACCGGAACTTTTGGAGATATTGGTGTTTATAGCTTTCAACAATTTAAACAAATAACCTGTGGTGAAGGAGGCTGTGTTGTTACAAATAATGAATTAATGTTTAATAGAATGCGTAATTATACAGATATGGGATCAACTAGAAATAGATTTCCATCTTGGGATAGTGCTGAAGCTTTATTTGGTGAAAATGATCGAATGAACAATTTGTGTGCTGCTGTATTGTATGCTCAGTTAGAAAAACTAGATACGATAATTTCTAAGCAAAGAAAGTCCAGAGAAAATATAATGCAAAAAATCAGTAATATTAATAACATATTAACAAGTAAAGATGCTAGTGGAGATACTGGTATGAATATTATCATTATTTTAAATGATAAAAAGTTTAAAGATAAAGTAATTGATATGGGAAAAGATAATGATATTGAATTTAGAAATATGTGGTCATCATTATATTATGATAATGAATTATTTAAAAAATATAAATTAACTTCTAAAGATTTAAAAAATAAGGAATGTATCTATACAAAAGAATTAATTGAAAAAATGTTAGTAATTTCTATTCCTCCAATATTAAATGGTACTGATGAAGCAAATATAGCTAGTTTAATTCAAACTATTAAGAATAAGGGATATTTATTATGATAATAGAAAGTATTAGTAAAGATGAATATTTAGAAATTTTAAAAAAGAAGAATATAGACATTCCAATATATGCCGACCAAGAAGCCATAGATATTTATTCTAATAAAGAAATTATTAAAGTAGTAAAAAATGATTGTCCATTAGCTGTCTTTTTAATACCAATTGATAATAATGGAATCAGAAGAGAGTATAGATTTTTTCCCTACATAAGTCCCATATTTATAAATAAGGAGAATAATTATAATCAGAAAAAAATATTAAAAATAATGTTTAATTATTTGTTTAATAAGTATGATTACTGCTTTATTCCGTTACATCCTTCCTTTAAAATGATATCTGCAATTCAAAGTGAGGGTGGCTTTGTTGAAATGAGGCATACTCATGTAACTGATAAGAAAATGACTTTAGATAGTGTACCAGCTAAATTAAGAAATCATATTAGAAATGCCATGAAAACAGTAGAGGTTATTATAGACCAAGATTATCATAATTTTGATTTTGATTCAGCTATTAAAGGGGATAAAGAAGAAGTTATTAAAAGAAGCAATTTAGCTAAAAAATTAATTGCTAATCATAAAGGTATAGTAATTAAAGGTCTTGTTGATGGTAAAGTTAAAGCTAGTATAATTTGTATATATGATAAAGATTGGTCATATTTATTACATTCTTATCAAGATAAAACAATAAGAGGTATTATTCCTTTACTTATAATAAGAGCTAATGAATATTTATTTGATAATATCAGGATAAAATATTTTGATTTTGAGGGTAGTGTTATAGATGAAATAGATGATTTCTTTTCTAGTTTTAATGTAAATATAATAAATTATCCATATATAATTGAAGCCAAATCTAAAGATAAATTTTATAACTTAATTAATAGAAGTATGAATATTGATGGAAGGATAAAAGAATATGAAGGTAAAAAATAAAGAATTAACTAATATAAAAAATGGTAGGCAAGTATATATAATTACTGACGATGATAGTTTTAATAATAAAGATTTTGTCTTGTTAGAAAGTAAATCAGAAAATATAAAAGTTGAAATAACCATTAAATACAAATATAATAATTTAGATGATTGTTTTAATCTAATTTCTTTTGAATTATTTGGTAATTTTAAAAGTAAAGAAGAAGCTAAAGATTATTATAAAGATTTAAAAAATATTATAGTATATAGAATAAAATATGATAATAAAGAGCCATTAAGTGCTGAATTACCTCCTGAATTACTAAAACTAATTGATTTATCTTCCCTTACTAAAAATACAATAGGTCATAGTTCTAGTGAAGTTTATGAATTAAAATTGAAGGATGGTACTAATGCTATTTTAAAAATTCAATATTTAACTAGTAGAAATGATTTAAAAGATGAGTATGAAAGAAACAAATGGTTAGAAGGTAAACTAAATGTTCCAAAAGTATATTATTTTAAGGAATTAGATAATTATCAGTATTACTTAAGAGAAAAAAAAGCGGGATTATCGGCTCATAAAATAGAAAATTTTGCTCCCTTAGTAGGTAAAAATCTAAAACAAATACATAGTATTGATATTACCAATTGTCCTTTTACTAATAATAATGTTGATAACTTATTAAAAATAGCTATAGACAAAATAGATATAATTTTACCAACTATCCTAGAAATATACCCCGACATGAACAAGAAAAGTATCCTTGAATTTTTGAAGAATAATAAACCAACTGATACTGTATTAGTACATGGTGATTATAGTTTGCCGAATATATTAATAGATGATAATAACGAAGTAAGTTTAATTGATTTAGGAGATGTTAGTATATCCACTAAATATTTTGACTTATATTATTTAAGAAAGAGTTTTATTAGAAATAATAAAATGGATTATTTTAAGGCTTTTTTAGAAAGTTATGGTTTATCTGAAATAGATGAAAAAGCTATGAAATGGATGGATATAATAGATAAGGTGCTGTTTTAATGATTGTAATAAGTGATATTGAAAAATTAGGTGAAGTAGAAAAAATAATTAGAAGCTTAAATATAAGTAATTTTCAACAAACATATGAAAATATTTACGCTATTTACTTATCAAATAAAAGTGCAATGACATTTATTGAAAATAATATGCTAACAGTATTAGTAAAAAAAGACGACAATGTTTATGAATGCCCGTTAAATATAGAGCCAATTGTAAGTAATGGTGCTACGACAAAGAAATATTTAAAATTTTTAAATAATATTAAGAATTATTTAAACAAAACATTATATTTTTCATTAGTATATGAAGACTCAAATTTTTATAAGTTTTTAAAAAATGATTTATATACTTACGATAGATTATATACTTCAATATGTAATTATACTAAGATTGATAATATAATCGATAAAGTATTAAGTAGCAATAGAGTTCATTACTCTAATAAAAATGTCAAAAAGTTCGAAAATAAATTATACATTAAATATTATACTAAGATAAATCCAAGTAAAATTATAACAGAAATTGAAAGTGAGAGTTGGAAACATTTAGCTAAGCAGGATATGTTAGCTAAAAAGGAACAACTTATATATTATTCATCTTTAGTAGAATCAGGTGTTGCTAATATTGCTGTTTCTTATATGAAAGATACAAATGATATAGTTTCATATAGAATAGAAGCTAAATATAATAATAAAATTCATGTCTTAAAAAATTCGTATAAAGAGCAATATAAAAAATATTCTCCAGGTTCTTACATGTTAATTAGTGATTTATATAATCATTATAAAAATACAGAATATATGGATTTGTATGGTGGACCTGGTTTAGCCAAAGACATGATAGAAACAGGTAGAGTTAACAGATACGATATGATACTTGGTGATATGAAAGTTATTAAGAACTTAGAAAATAATCGCAAAAAATGGGATTTAAAAAACTATACCAATTTTTTAAATGACAAATCCATCAAAGAGGTATTTAATAAGAAAAAAAATATTCTTGCTGTTACTAGTTGCTTTGGCTTAGGACCAGTTGGGAAATTAAGTGCTATTGTAGAAGCCAGTAAAAATGATTTTAACTGGTTTGCTGCCGGTGAAGAGTTTGATATAAATGTATTTAATGATAAACAAATTTTTATTGATAATTGTTTTACGATGGACAAAGATACCCTAAAAAAGTTTATAGATAAATATAATATTAAATATGCTTTAGTAGTACTTAAAAATAAAATGGCTCGTTTGCTCTTAGAATTGAATGTTAAGGTCATATATGTAGATAGTTTACCATTTATGTGGAGTCTTGAAGATGCTAAAACTGGCAAAATTCCCTATGATGTTGATTGCTATTGTGCTCAAAAAACTATTGGTCTATCAGACGAATCAAATAAACTATTTAGTAAAGTAAAGAATTTAGTTTGGGTTAATCCTATTATAAATATTAATAGAAGTAATTTATCTACTCATCTAGAATCAGAAGAATTTATTTTAATAAATATTGGAGGCTTGCATTCTCCAACAACTAAGGGACTTGATTATGTAGATGTTGTCGTAAAAAGCATTGTTGATATTTACAGTAACACCAAGATAATTATAACGACTTCTTCTAAAGCCGCTATTGATTTAAAGGAATATTTTAAAGACTATCAAAATGTTGTTGTTAAAAATTTACCTCAAAATACTTTTTTTGAGTATATCCAAAATGCCAAAATGTTTATTACCAGTCCGGGGTTAACTACTATATTAGAAAGTAGAAGTATAGTTAATAAAGTAATTTTTTTGCCACCTCAAAATATAAGCCAATTTTATAATATTGACTATGGTAAAAAAATATTTGACTTTTATAAAGAAATTACTTGGAATAATAGTAGTTTGAGTTTAGTTGGATTAAAGAAATATTTAGATAAAGATGAACATGCTGTAATAGAAATAATAAATGATAATATTAAAAAAATGAATAATTATAGTGATAAAGAAAAATTTAAAAGATATTTAAAAAGTGTTTTAAATAAAGACTATGTATCAAATACCAAAAGTATTGATATTAATTATGATGGAACTTTACAAGTAATAGATAATATAAAAAAGGTAATGGAGGAATAATGTGAAAATATATTTAGCTAGTCCAATATCAAAGTATGTAAGAAATGGAATGAATAAAGATTATACGGAAACTATGGATAATGTTTATAAATTATTATGTAATTATGGCAAAACTTACTATCCATTAAAGAAAGAAGCATATGGATTAGATAAAACAGCGGGCTCAGGTGATGTTTGTACAAAAATAGATTTTGCTAAAGTCAATGAAGCTGATTTAATAGTTGCTTTTCCCGAAGATTCGCAAGGCGTTTCTGTCGAAATAGGTTGGGCTAGTTCAGCTAATAAAAAAATACTTATTTTTATTGATAAAAATTATCATCAATCAGAATTAATTAGATTTATAGATACTATTACACCGGCTGTAAAAGTTGCTATTGATACCAAAAAAGGTTATAAAAATATAGAAAATCAAATATTAAACGAGATAAATACATATTTTGGAGGATAATAATGGAATTAAAATGTGATTTTCAAGTGTACCACCCTTTAGGTGGGGCATCTTATGTTTTTGAGCATGATATTGTAAATTATATATTGCGCAAATCAAAAAAGAAAAAAATTGTTATAAGTGTAGGAGCACAACCAAATTCTTCACCCCATTTTGGAACATTATGTGTCTTTTCACTGGCCTTTTCCCTTGCCAAAATGATTAAAGAAAACCGTTGTGATAAAGAAGTTAGTGTTCTCTTTGAAGTAGTAGATACTGCTCCAAGCAAAACAGTCGAAATAAATGGAATAAAATATCAAAAGGATCTAAAAGATTCTAATAAAATGACAGATGCCATGAAAGACTTTCAAGAAATATTAACTTATTTTAGTCAAAAAAACAACATTAGTTATAGTGTTAGAAATCAAAATGCATTTAATAGTCAAAAAGAAATAAAAACTATTTTAAAAAATATTGTATCTAAACAAGATGAGATTAGGTATATGCTTGATCCTGATAAAGGTAGATTAAGAATTAGATGTACATGTCCCAAATGTGGACTGGTTGATAAAGAAGGAGTTAACACTATTATAGAAAATGATATTATTAAATCCATATGTCCTGAGCATGGTGAATATATTGTCAACTATATAAAAAATAGTAATAGAGTTGAATATAATACACCATTGAGAAATTTAGTAAGAGCTATTATATATGGAATTATTAGTGAAAGTAGTAACTATGACTATGAAATAATTAGAATAACAGGTGGAGACTATGCTGGCTTCTATCAGGAAGAATTATTATATAAAATTGCTTCTATTTTAGGTTATAAAGCTGATATGCTACCAATGATATTGTATTGTCCGCAAATATTGGATTGGTCTGGGGCAAAGCTATCAAAAAGCTTATATGTAAAAGAAGGAGCATATTCAGATTTACCAAAATACGTGATTAATTATTCATTTTTAAAAGAAAAGTTTGGTATAGCAGGACTAGATGTTATAATGGATGAAACTATGTTATGGTTAAATGAACCTTATAGATTATTTAGAAATTATTCAGTATATTATTTTATTAAGTTATTTGAGGAAAGAGGAAGAAAATGAATATAAAAAAAACTCAGGAAGCAATAATTCAAAATAAAATTAATCATGGCTTTAATACAACTGATATACCTAAAGAGTTTTGTTTACTTTATGGAGAGGTTGCAGAAGCTTATGAAGCATATCGAAAAAAGAAACCTGATTTAGGTGAAGAACTAGCAGATGTTGCAATTTACTTGCTAGGAATTTCTGAATTACTAGGTTTTGATTTAGAAATAGAAATAAAAAATAAGATGGAAATAAATAAAAATAGAGTATATAAAAAGGTGGATGGAGTCAATGTAAAAATTGACATTTAACCAATTTAGTGTATAATAAACAATGCAATAGGGGTGATAATATGACAGAATTAAGTTTAAATAATATTGTAAAAAATTTTGGCTTTAAAAATGTCTTAAATGGTTTTGATTTAGAACTAAATACAGGTGAAAGAGTATCTTTAATTGGCCCTAATGGTTCAGGAAAAACGACAATTTTTAAACTTATAACAGGAGAAGAAAGTCCTAATTCAGGGCAAATATCAATTAGAAAAGGTGCTACAATTGGTTTCTTATCCCAAATGCCACCCAAATACAATAATGATTTAACTGTAAGAGAAATAATTATTCAAGGGAAAGCAAAAGTATTAGAAATAGAATCTAAACTAAGAAATTTAGAGGAAAAAATGGCCACAGCTAATCCCGAACAATTAGAAAGTTTATTAAAAACATATGGTGAATTGCAGGAACTATTTGAAAAAATAGGTGGTTATAGATTTGAATCTGATGTAAACAAAGTATGCAATGGTTTTAAAATATCTGATAAAATGCTGGATAGGAAATTTTCTACATTATCAGGTGGTGAAAAAACTATTGTCTCTTTTGCTAGACTTATATTAAGTGAACCATCAATTTTATTATTGGATGAACCAACAAACCATCTAGATATTAATACTTTAGAATGGTTAGAAGAGTATTTAAAAAATTATAAAGGTAGTATTTTGATAAGTTCTCATGATAGATATTTTTTAGATCAAGTAACCAATAAAACTGTATTAATTGATCGAGGAAAATCAGAAATCTTTTTTGGTAATTATTCTTATTACTTAGAAGAAAATGAAAGAAGAATAATGGCTGAGTTTGAGGATTTTAAAGATCAACAAAAACAAATTGCTGCTATGAAAGCTTCTATAAAAAAACTACAAGAGTTTGGAAGATTAGCCTTCCCTGGTGGAGAAGCCTTTTTTAAACGTGCTGCTAGTATTAAAAAAAGATTAGATAAATTAGAATTATTAGATAAACCTGAAGAGAAAAAAGAAATTCCACTAGATTTTCAAATTAGTAAAAGAAGTGGCAAAGACGTTTTAGTCATAGAAAATTTATGTGCCATAATTGGTGACAAAGTATTATTTGATGGTGCTAATATGCACATTACTTTCGGTGAGAAAGATTGCCTAATGGGAAAAAATGGTAGTGGCAAATCTACCTTAATCAAAATGATATTAGATATGTCAGATGCTGAATTATTAGACGGACAAATTAAATTAGGAAGTAATGTGTTAATTGGTTATTTGCCACAAGAAATACATTTTGAAGATGAAGAAGCTACTGTCTTAGACACAGCTAGAAAGTTCTATAATGGAACTGAAACACATCTGAGAGCTAGTTTAGCCAAATTCTTATTCTATGAAGATAATGTTTTTAAAAAGGTTAAATCATTATCAGGTGGAGAAAAAGTTCGCTTAAAATTATTTGAGTTAATTCAAAAAAATGCCAATTTTTTAATACTCGACGAACCAACAAATCATATTGATATAGATACTAAAGAAATGTTAGAAGAAGCATTAAAGGAGTATAATGGAACATTACTATTTATTTCTCATGACAGATATTTTATTAACAAACTAGCCCAAAATACATTTGAAATCAATGATGAACAAATTGATAGATATATTGGTAATTATGATTATTTAAAAGAACAAAAAGTAAAAAAATTAAATTATACAAAAAATGGTCACAAAAAATAAAAAAGATTTATTAATTGCTCAATCATCTTCAGGAATTTTTATAAGTATTAAACCTAATTTTACAAAATTAATTGAAACTGGTGAAAAGAATTATGAATTTAGAAAATATATTCCTAGAAGAAATATTAATAAACTTTATGTTTATGAACCATCTCCTACTTGTTGTTTGAAATATATTTTATTCATTGATAGAATTATTGAATATCCAACTATTATAGAAGAACCTGGTGTAGGCAACATTGAATTTAATAATGGTTTAAAGAAGTCAAAATATGCATACCACATTAAAAATGTCTACAAATTAACTAATCCAATTTCCTTAGTGGATTTGAAAGAAAAGTATAATTTTACTGCTCCCCAAAGTTATGCCTATGATACAAAATATCCAGATTTAATAAACTATATTAATAACTCTAATCAAGAAAAAATTATATAAAATAATAAATTATCAAATATATTGTCTAATTCTAAAATACATAAAAAATCTAAATTGAGCAAGAAGCAATTTAGGTTTATTTATAAAATTTATAAAAAGAACTAAATGTTCTTTTTATATTTTACAAGAGTTAATTACAAAATACCAATATCTAGAGAAATTAACACTTATTTTTATTACAAAAGTGCTAAGTAAAATAAGTTGAAGATTACTCATTTTTATGTTACTATGAACGTATTAAATAATTGTTCCAAATAATAGTTTGAAACAACATAATTAAGGAGAAAGACTTATGATTAAAGTAAAAATATGTGCTAATAAAAGTATTGAAGAAGCCCAAATGTGTTTAGATGCTGGAGCTGATGTAATAGGAATATTAGTTGGTCAAGAACATAATAGTAATGATTTTGTTGATAAATATAAAGCTAAAGAAATAACCCAATTTGTAAATAAAAGATGTGCTGTATCTCTAGTAACCCATTTAACTGATGCTACAAAAATAATTGAATTAACAAATTTTATTGGAAATAATATTATTCAACTACATTCTGATATAGCTGAAAGTGAAGTAGAAAAGATATCTAAAGCTCTACCTAATGTAAAACTAGTACGCTTAATTCATATTTCTAAAGATGGGGAAATCTGCACTGATTATAAAAAAATGAAATACGTAGATTACTATTTATTAGATAGTTTTAATCTACAAACAAATCAAGTTGGTGGAACTGGCTTAACTCATGATTGGACTAAAAGTGCTGAACTAATAAAGCAATTAAATAAACCGGTCTTTTTAGCTGGTGGTCTAAATCCTGATAATGTCAAACAAGCTATTTCCCTAGCTCATCCCTATGGAGTAGATGTTAATAGTGGCTGTAAAAATGAGTTCGGAGTAAAAGATAAAGATAAAGTACAAGCCTTTATTTCTAATGCTAAAAGTTAATGACGCAAGATAAAATAAGGTCTATGTTAAAAAATCATCAATTCCAAGAAAAAATCCATTTTATGTTAAATTCATAGTTAAAATCTATAAATATTCTTAAATTTCTCTAAATAGGAGTTCTTAAAAATGACTAAAAATACATCATCCCTAGAATTAAATAAGGTTCAAAAAGAATATCTTCACAATAAACTGGCTAAACTTCACCAATCTAAATTTCGTAGTAGTTTTAAATTAACCAAAAAAGATAAAAACTATTTAAACGATAAAGGCTTTTCTACCATAGAAGAACATGCCTACAACTTTATTAGAACAAGACTTTCTCCGGCTTTTCTTCCTAATGATGGTAAACAAACTCCTTTCAAAGGTCATCCTGTTTTCATTGCCCAACATGCTACTGCCACTTGTTGTCGCCAATGCCTTTATAAATGGCATAAAATACCTCCTAATCGTAATCTTTTACCCAAAGAAGAACGTTTTATTGTTGCACTCATATTAGAATGGTTAAAAGAAAATAATACGTAATTTAGTTGCAAAAACATTATATTTTGTTATAATTATATTAAAATAAGGAGAGAGTAATATGAATAATGAATCTGATAAAGAAAATGTAACTAACAATAGTCAAGAAATCATCAATGATCCATCTAGTGCCAATCAAGAAGAAGTAAAAGAAACTTCACAGTCAAGTTCTCAGGATATTAAAACGTCTAATAATCCTACTAAACCTAAAAAATCGAAAACCAAAATTATTATAGTAATTTTAATACTATGTATAATTATAGCTCTTGCTATCTTACTTTTTATCTTTTTACCTAAAAAAGATTCTTCTGAAACTAAGAAAATAAAAACTGACACCAAAGAAGTTCAAAGTGATTACAAAATGACCGGCAATTCTTTACAAGACTTTGATCTAAGTTTTTTAACCTTAGAAAAAAATGATACTAACATTATATATAGTCCCTTATCTATAAAATATGCTCTAGCTATGCTAAGTGCTGGTTCTGATGGCCTTTCTAAAGCCCAAATCGATGCCGTAATAGGGGATTATCACGCTAATAAATACACGCAAAGTCAAAATATGTCCTTTGCTAATGCTATGTTTATTCGCAACACCTACGAACAAAAAATTAAAGACTCTTACGAAGATACTATAAGTGATAAATATAATGCTGAATTAATTACTGATCCTTTTGATTCACCTGCTAATATTAATTCATGGGTTAGTAATAATACTTTTAATTTAATTAACAATTTAGTTGATGATGTATCTGAAACCGATTTTATGTTAATTAATGCCTTAGCTATCGATATGGAGTGGGTAAAGAGAATTCAACCTGCTGAAGGTAAAGATAAACCATTCAGTGCTGCCTATAAGCATGAAAATTTTAATATTTATGTTTCTTCCGTTGAAAACGATCAATATTCAACATTACGTTTTGATAACAAGATAGATGCTAAAGCAGTAGAATTAGTAGCTGCTGTAAACAACTACGATATAGTTGAAGAATTAGGTGAAGATAATATTCGTAATACCATTTCTTCTGAATATACTAAATGGTTAAATGAAGGTGGTTGTGGTGATGACTTACCAGTTGATGAATATGTTAATCAATATATCAAAGAAATAGATTCTAACTATCAAAGAGTTGACTCTTCAACTGACTTCCTTGTTTATGATGATGAAAAAGTAAAAGTATTTGCTAAGGATTTAAAAGAATATAATGGAACAACACTACAATATGTAGGTATTATGCCTAAAACGGAAAGTCTTTCTTCCTTCATTCATAATAATGATGCTAAAAGCCTAAACAATATTCTTTCTAATTTAAAAATATTAAGAGCTAATAATTTTACTAAGGGTAAAGTAACTAAAATTGAAGGAAGCATCCCTTTATTTAACTTTGACTATACCTTACAATTAATGGATGATTTAAAAGAACTTGGTATAACAGATGTCTTCTCTAAATCAAAAGCTGATTTATCTAAATTAACTTCTGAAAAAAATGCCTTCATAAATCAAGCTACACATAAAGCTAACATTGAATTTTCTAACGATGGTATTAAAGCCGCTGCTGCTACAGCCTTTGGAGGCTATGGTGCTGCTAGTTGTGGTTTTACCTATAATTATGAAGTTCCAGTAGAAACTATCGACATAACTTTTAATAAACCATATTTATTTTTAATAAGAGACAAAAATACCAAAGAAACATGGTTTGTTGGTAAAGTAACAACTCCAACAGCTAATTAAAAATCTATAATTTTATAGATTTTTTCTTTTATAAATTATGCTATAATAAACTAAGTGAAAGAAGTGAGATAATGGCTAAATACATGTTAATAGGTGGCGGTGATGTTGGTAGAGGCAATACTGCTTATGAAACTAAAGAAATTGATGAAGAAATTGTAAAAATGACAGGTAAAGACAATCCTAACTTTTTATTTATCGGGTTAGCTTCTTCTTTTTCTGATTCTTATTATGATACCATGAAAAAAATATATAAGGATTTAGGCTGTACTCCTGTCTATTTAAAAAAGAAAAACATTTTACATAATCCTGATCTTGTCGCTACTAAAATAAAAGAAGCCGACATAATATATTTTTGTGGTGGTGATACGGAAAAATTACTTCAAGATATCACATCATACAATATAATTCCTTTATTAAAAGAAAAAGCCCAATCTGACGTTGTTTTTGCTGGTATGTCTGCTGGAGCTATTCTCTTTTGTCGACAAGGTTTTTCAGACTACAAAATTTTAAATAACACATCAACTGATTATGAATTTATTACTGGTTTAGGTTTTCTTGATATTAACTTTTGTCCTCACTATGAACAAGAAAAACGTCTTAGTTTAAAAAAACATCTTGAAAACACTTCATTAGAAGTTTATGCTTTAGAAAATAAAACAGCTTTGCAAATAATTGATAAAACATATTCTATTATAAAAAGTGATTCGACTAAAAAGGCCTATCTTTGTTCTTATCAAAAAAATAAATATTCTGAAAAATCCCTTTAAAAAGTCTATAGACAAAGTAGTTTTTATAATAAAAAATTAGCTTCTTAAAAATATCATTGACACTATTAACTGTAAAATGAAGGTGCAATTTTTACCTTAAACACTACCTAATTTTTTTCTAAAAAACATTTAAAAAGGCTCTAAGTCTTTCTTTTTTTACATAAAATGTGGTATGATGAAAAAAATAGGAGTTAGAATAATGAAAAAGAAAACGAAAAAGAAAATAATCCATTTTTTCCTAATTATTATTATTTTGTTAGGAGCTATTTTTCTCGATGAAAGTGGGTATGTTAATTTAGACCCCACAGATGATATTAATTATAAACAAACAGATGCCTTACCAGCAACTTTCCTTGAAAATGAATCTTTAAAAGTTTATTTTATTGATGTTGGTCAAGCTGATTCTATTCTCATTACCACTAATGGAGAAAATATGTTAATTGATGCGGGAAATAACGAAGATGGTGAAAAATTAACGACTTATCTTCATAGCTTAGGAATTAATAGTTTTAAATATGTTGTAGGTACCCATGCCCATGAAGACCATATCGGTGGTATGGATAATATTATTAATAACTTTTCCATTGAAAATTTTTTCATGCCTGATGCTATAACGACTACTAAAACCTTTGAAGATGTACTTGATGCCCTTGAAAATAAACAACTTGCTTTTACAACCCCTGAAGAAGATGCTACTTTTTCTCTTGCCAATGCCAAATTTACTGTTCTTCATATAGATGGCAATCAAAAAGATTTAAATGATACTTCAATTGTTTTAAAAATGGTTTATGGTAATACTTCTTTTCTATTTATGGGAGATGCTACCAGTGAAATAGAAGAAAAAATAATAACTAAAAATATTCAAAGTGATGTTCTAAAAGTAGCCCATCATGGCTCTGAATATTCCTCAACCACAGCCTTCTTAAAAAAAGTAGCTCCTAAATATGCTATTATCGAAGTAGGAGTGAATAATACTTATAAACATCCTAAAGATATAACTCTTAAAAAATTACAAAATATTGGTGCTAAAATTTATCGAACAGATGAAGATGGAACTATTATTGCTACCACTGATGGCACTAATATTACCTTTGAAACAGTAAAAACTGATACGAACGGGTAGGTGAGATAATGAAATATGCTATTGATCGCCTTGAAGGTGATATCGCTATCTTAGAAAATATTGTAACCAAAGAAAAAAAAGAGGTTCCTCTTTCTTTATTACCAGCTAATATTTATGAAAAAGCCATTATCAGAGAAGAAAATAACAACTATTACCAAGATATCCAAACTGAAAAAGAACGTGAAGCAATGCTTCGAGAAAAACTAAATCGTCTAAAAAATCTTAAAAAGAATTAAGAATGACTACTACTTTAAGAGAAGCTTCTTCCTTAACCGAAGACACCATGACCAATTGTTCTTTTTCTAACATTATTTTTTCTTCTTCCTATCCGTACTTGGATATTTCTCATTGTACTTTTACTTCATGTGATTTTACTGCTGCTAAATTTTTTGAAGGACTAGACATCACAGCCTCAACTTTTCTAAAAACTAATTTATCTAATCAAATCCTAGTTGATCATACTTTTACTAATTTGACCTTTAAGGATGCAACGTTAGTGGGTATCAATTTTACTGATTCTTATCTAACTAATGTCACTTTCCAAAATTGTAATCTTCGATACGCTAATTTTTCTGGTACCACTCTCAAAAATATTTCTTTTCAAAATTGTAATTTAAAAGAAGCAACTTTCTATGATGTTAAAACTACTAATTTAGCCTTTACTGATTGTTCCTTAGATAATGCCGAATTTGCCAAAATATCCTTAAAAAATGTTGATTTTCGTACTTGTTCCATTAATAATTTAAAAATTTCTCCTGCTTCTTTACCAGGTTTAATAGTCAACTATGAACAAGCTCTTCAATTATCCCTCTTATTGGGTATAATCATTAAACCTTAATTTTCTTTTAATTCTTTTAATATTTCTTTTTTCGTATGTAAAATATATTTAGGATTAATCTGTAAAACTTCTTTTGCGGTATCTGTCTTATCTAAATTTGTAATTAAATACTTTATCTTCTTTAGATAAAGTTTCTTTTTTGTTTTACCTTTTATTTGTTTTAAAGAGTCCATTAACTCCTCATCAACACCTTCATAATATTTATATTTATAGCTTATGCCATTATCATCTTTAGTAGGAATTACTTCTTTCAAATAAAGATAATACTTTCCCTCCTGATAACTAATTCCCACATCTTCAATAATGGCTAAATTATTTAGTTCTACATATTTAGGTATTTTAATTACAAAAGCTCCTAACACCACTAATAATATTAAAATTATTTTCTTCATCGATATCGTCCTCTTTCAATATTTCTTGTTAACTTAGAGTTTCTTTTACGAATATTTTTATTAATTTTAATAATTGAATCAGTTATTTCATTCTCATCAACATTTATATAATGATAGCCAAATAATCGTAATGAAACAATTTTATAAAGCATAATTAAACTACCTATAATAACTCCATATATTCCTAAAACTGTTCCTAGTAATAATAAAAAGATTTTATAAATTCTAAGGGCATTAACTAATTCAATTGATGTAAAAATAAGTCCTGCAATAGATGATATAGCAATAACAATAATCATAATTGGCGAAACAATTCCCGCTGCCACTGCGGCATCGCCTAATATCAAACCACCCAAAATAGAAATAGCTGAACCACTAGTTGAAGACATTCTTAAATCCGATTCTTTTAATATTTCAAAACACACAATCATAAATAAAGCCTCAATATAAGCCGGGAAGGGGACAAAAGTTCTTCCAGCTTTTAACATTAATAATAAATCAAGTGGTACTAAATCATAATTCCTCGTTGTAACCGCAATATAAATAGCCGGCACAAAAACCGCAATCAAAAAAGCCATTAATCTAATTATTCTAATAAAACTTGTATTAAATCCTTTCTGATAATAATCATCTACTGTATGAAAAAAATCTAAAAAAAAGCTTGGCAAAATTAAAGCATAAGGACTCATATCAACAATTATAACTACTTTTCCTTCTAATAAAGCCATGACACTTTTATCCGGCCTTTCACTCATCATGATTGTTGGAAAAAAACTCTTTTTTCCTTCTAAAGCAAACTTTAAATAACTAGAATCAACAATTCCATCTATATCAATAGCTTGTAAAATCTTTTCTATTTTTTCAACCAGTTTATAACTAGCAATATCTTTTATATATAAAACGCCTACTTTTGTCTTGGTTCTTCTTCCAATCTCCAAAGTCTTATTTTTTAAATTACAAGTTTTAATTCTTCTTCTAATAAGACCAATATTAGTATTAAAATTTTCCGAGAAACTATCCTTTGGACCACTAATAGATAACTCACTTTCAATATTAGTAATTCCTCTATCTAAAGTAGCTCTAAATTCGCTAGCAAATATTTTCTTCGTAATAATTACTAAGAATCCATTATTAACATATTTTAAAATATCTTCTTTCTTAATAACTATTATATTAGTATTAGGTAATATTTCATCTAAAATATCTAAATCTTTTCTTTTTAAATGTATTAATTCTCGTAAAATAAAATCATTGATACCTTGACCATTAGTTAAAACTTCATTAAAAACTAAATGTACTTTTTTATTATTAACTATTAAGTCTTTAAAAATATAATCTGTTGACACCCCAACTTCATGTTTTAATTCTTCAATTAACGTCATATTCTTCACCATTATTATTATGTAATTTTAATATAAAAAATATGTATTTTTTGATATAATGGAAAAGAGGGATTTCTATGGAAGTAAAAATTACTAAACTTGATAATTTTGGACGAGGAATAGCATATGTAAATAATAAAATTTGTTTTATACCAAACACTTTGCAAGATGAAGTGGTTAATATTGAAATAATCGCAGAAAAGAAAAAATACTTAGAAGGTCGTCTTTTAAGTATAAAAGATGCCTCTTTAGAAAGACAAAAGCCTAAATGTCCTTTGGCTAGTATTTGTGGTGGCTGTGACCTCCAACATTTATCTTTTTCGGCTGAAAATGATTTTAAACAAGAAAAAGTAAAGGCTATTCTTCATAAATTTTTAAATCTTCCCGCATCAAAAGTTCAAGATATAATTTTCTCTTCCGACTATAATTATCGTAATAAAGTTACTTTTCATGTTCAAAATAAACAAATTGGTTTTTATGAAAAAAATACTAATACTTTAATTGAAATAGATCACTGTTTTCTTCTAGCAGAAAAAATTAATAATTTACTTCCTATATTAAAACAAGTCGTTTTTAAAAACAATATCGAGGAAATTATTATTAGAGTTACTAATGATGAAGGGCAAGTGATGGTTAAATTAATTGGCGATGTAACCACTTATCAAGAGTTACTAACTGTTGTTGACGTGTTATATATCAATGAAAAGATAGTAACGCCTAAAACAACTTTTATAACGACAATAGGTCCCAAAAAATATTCTTTATCCATTGCCTCTTTCTTTCAAATTAATAAAACTCTTACTAAGAATTTATATGATACCGTTAAAGAAGAAATTATGAAAGCAAATTATTCCAAAGTCCTTGATCTTTATTGTGGTACTGGTTCTATTGGTCTATACCTTAATGACTATGTTCAAGAACTAATAGGTATTGATTACCTAGAATCAAACATTAAAGATGCCAACTATAATAAAGACTTAAATAACGCCCATAACGTTACTTATTTATGTGCTAAAGTAGAAGATGTTATTACTTCTTTTCAAAATATTGATGCTATTATTGTTGATCCACCTCGTAAAGGACTTGATTCTAAATCAAAATCGACAATTGTAAACATTGCTCCCCAAAAAATAATTTATGTTTCCTGTGACTTATTAACTTTAGCCAGGGACTTAGCTTTCTTTCAAGATAAATATGAAATTGACTTTGTTAAACCTTTTAATATGTTTCCTAAAACTTATCATGTTGAGTGTATCTGTTCACTAACTAAAAAAATTATAGATAAGGAGTTATTATGAAAGTAAAAATAATTAAAGGAACAAATCAAATAGGAGGCTGTATTACTGAAATTACGAGTAAAAAAGCCCGAATTATCATTGACTTTGGTGAAGATTTACCAAATCCTGAATCCAATATACCAAAAACTAATCCTCTAATAGATGGCTTAACTACCGGAACTAAAAAATATGATGCTGTCATTATTACTCATAGTCATGGTGATCATATTGGTCTTATAAAATATGTATTAGCTGACATTCCCATCTATGTTGAAAAAGAAAGTAAAAAAATCTATGATTTATTAAATGCTTTTACCTATCAAGAAAATAATCATCCAACCCAAGATGTTGACTTTCAAAAACCTATTATCATTAAAGATATGCAAATAACCTTTTTCATAACAGATCATTCTTCTTATAATTCAGCCATGGTTCTTGTTGAAAGTGAAGGTCAAAAAATTCTTCATACTGGTGATTATAGAAACCATGGTCGTAAATGCAAAATCTTTAAAAAGAAACTTCAAGAAATAGGGGAAGTAGACTTACTTATTACTGAAGGTACAACGCTTAGTCGTCCCAAAGAAAAATATCAAACTGAAGAAGAACTAGAAAGAGCTGCTACCACGTTATTTAAAAAATATAATCAAGTCTTTATTCTTCAAGCTTCAACTAATATCGATAGAATAGTTTCTTTTTATAAAGCTTCTAAAAAGACCCATAAAGTATTTATAGAAGATATATTTACGGCTAATATTACTAATGCCTTAAATGCTAAAATTCCAACGCCTAAAACCTTTGCTGATGTTTATACTTGGATACCTTTAAAATATAATAATAAACCTACTAGTTTTAAAGAAAAATATTTATCTCCCTTTAAGGACTATACTAATTCATCTGTTGTCTTTAAAGACTTTACCATGCTTGTTAAAGCCTCTATGTTAAAAGATATCCAAAAATTAGCTGCTAAAAAAGCCCTTACCAATGCCTGCCTAGTTTACTCTATGTGGGAAGGTTATCTTGACCAAGAAGGTCTTAGTCAATTTATCGCTGGCGTCAAAGCCTTAGGAATAGATTATCATTTTCTTCATACTTCTGGTCATGGTGATGATACAGCTCGAAAAATTGTTGAAGAAATAACCAAACCTAAAATTACTATTCCCATTCATACTGAAAATAAAGAAGCCGCTACCCAAATATTTAAAAGTGCCCTTATTTTAGATGATGGTGAAGAAATAGAAATTTAATCACGTTGAGGAGTATTAATATGAATGATTCATTGTTTAATCAATTAAAAAAGAACTTTCCTATACCTCAAGGTACTAAAAAAGAGCCTTACCTTATTCTTTTTGATGCCTATACTGGTATGGGAAAATCTACTGTTAGTAAAGTTATTGCTCAAAAAGATAATTCTCTTATTATCAATAACGACGAAATTAGAAGCTTTATAAATGACTATCAAGATAAAACTAATATCAAATCTCTTTTTCAAAAATATCGCTTAGAAGAAGCCTTAAAAAATCATAATAGTTGTATCCTAGATAGTTGTTTTTGCCACAACTATCACCAAAAGCTTTCTTATTACCAATCCCTTGGTTACAAGTACTATATTATTCGCCTGGAATGTTCTAGTTCAACCATTAAAAAGCGTCTTGCCTCACGTCATCAAAACGAACCAACTTCCACTACCTATCAAGATTATTTGTGGATGGTAAACAATGTTCCACGAGTTCCTGATGAATTAATTACTTTTACTATTAATACTGAACAAGACCTCGAGCCACAAATAGGTACTTTCTTAACTAAATTTAACTTAAAGGAGGATATATGACCAAGAAAACTTTAATGGTAGATATGGATGATGTCATAACTACCGGTTGCTTTTTTAATCTTCTTCAAGAATTTTTAAATAAAAAAATTGATATTAATACTATCAAAACCTATTTTCTTCAAGATTTAGTTACAAATGACCGCAAAAAAGAATTTTGGCAGTTTTTAGCTGATAAAAATTTTTATGACGAAAGTCCACTTCTAGATGATTGCTACTGGGTATTAGAAAAATTAAATCAAAAATATGATTTATATATTGTCACTGCCTATTTATGGAAAAATCAAGAAATAGATATCAGTGGAGCTAATTTACAAAATAAATATACTTATTTACGAGAAAAATTACCTTTCATTAAACCAGAGCAATATGTTTTTACTACTAATAAAGAATTACTTAAATTTGATATTAGAATTGATGATCGTCTTGATAATTTAAAGGGTGCCAAGACTAAAATTCTTTTTGATGCTTGGCATAATAGAGACTTTTCGCCTTTAGAATTAGCTCATAAAAATATCCATCGTGTCTTTAACTGGTTAGATATTTATGAACTTTTAAAATAATTAAAAAAACATCTTGACCTTCCCCTTAGGTAATACTCTATTATTGAGAGTGAAAGGAGAATTTTATGCTTATAAATGAAGTTGAACATTTAGTAGGATTATCTAAAAAAAGTATTAGATATTATGAAGAATTAGGCTTATTAAAGACTAAAAGATCTGAAGATAATAATTATCGTTTGTATACTCCAGAAAATATTCAAGAATTACGACTCATAAAATTTTTACGTGAATTAGATGTACCTATCAATGATATTAAACGTCTTCAAAATAATTCTTTAACTCTTAATGACTGTCTAAAAGAACGTATTGAAAAAATTACTAAAGAGCAAGCTAATTATCAAAAAATAAAAAATATGTGTCAAGATATTATTTCTAAAAACTATACATATGATAATATTAACATTGCTACTTATCTTGAAAAAATGACTGTCTTAAATAAGGAGGGTTTTACGATGCGAAGTATTAAATCTATTAAAAAGAAAAAGTTAATTGAAGCTACCTTATCCGCAACTATTTTTTGTTCTTTACTCATCTTTTTAATGGCTATTATTACTTATTTTCAAATAACAGAACAAGAACAAATGCCTTTAATTTTATTTATCTTTATACTTATTATTTTATTCTTACCTGTACTAGGAACTATCTACAACCTAATTGTTAGAATAAAAGAAATTATGAAAGGAGAAGAAGATGAAGCTAGTAAATATTGATTATATACCTGGAGAAGAAATAAGTGAAGCTTTAGGTATTGTCAAAGGAGCTGTTGTTCAATCTAAAAATATTGGTCGTGACTTTTTAGCGGGCATGAAAACTATTGTCGGAGGAGAAATAGTAAGCTACACTGATATGCTTCAAACGGCTCGGCAAATAGCTACTAAAAGAATGGTTGATGATGCTAAAAATTTAGGAGCTGATGCCATTATAAATGTTCGTTATGGCTCATCAGCTGTCATGAGTAGTGCCGCTGAAATAATTGCTTATGGTACTGCTGTTAAATTAAAAAAGAAAAATCCATAAAAAAAATTATGGTTTTTTCTTTGACATAAAATTTCCAAAAAAATATTTTCTATTATAAAATTATTTGCTATAATGTAATAGAGTAGAGTAAAGAGGGATACTTATGCAAAAACCAAAATTAAATTTTGTCTTTAAATTTTTGATTTATGTTGTCATCATAGGAATACTAACTGGTGGTATTGATTATTTAAGAATTAAATCTAATCAGTTGCCACTTTTTGCGATAAGATCATATGATGCTAAAACTAAAACCCAAACTTTTAGAGGTTTCTTCTATAAAACAACGCGAATTATTTCTATTAGTCAAGACGAAGATATCTCAGCTTCTAAAGATATTCAATATCTTGTTTTAACGTTCAAAATTCCTATCAACGTTCCAAGAGAAACGCCTATCAATGAATTTACTATTGAAACAGTTGAAACTAAGGAATGTAGTAATCCTAGTCAATTATACTATTATGATGATACTAACTTCAAGATATATACGTATTGCTTAGATACCATTAATATAGTTAAAGATGATAAAAAAACATCCTTAGATAAATATATTTTAAAAGATAAAGATGTAGTAGTAAAATTACTTAATAAATTATATGTCACTAGAGAATTTTCTAATAGTTTAACCCTTCAATATGAAGATAAACCTAGTATGAAATTTACTAATAATGGTTTATCTGTAATTAGTTGTAAAACCTCTACTGGTAACAATAATATATATATTGGTCCTAAAAATATGCTCTATCAATCTGATTTTTGTACTGATAAAGAGGATATTCCTCCTGCAGAACCAACGTCTCCAGAACCTCAACAAGATTCATCTTCTACTGATACCGATTCTTCTTTTACTGACTCAGGAACTAATACCCCTCAAGCAGACACCGTAAAAGAACCAATTAATGGTGTAACACCAAATGAATAAGTTACGAAAAAAAAAGAAGAACTTGTTTCTTCTTCCTATTATAACCATTGTTGTTGTAGTTATTACTATTTTATTACTATATCCTAGTTACATATATAATAAAGAAAAAGAACTCCTAGCAGAAGAAATTAATTCTTTAATCACTTATTTAGAACCTAACCACCTTAATATTGAAGCTATTAATGATATAACAAAATCCGATATTACTACTGGTTCTAGGCGCCAAGTTGAAAGTGCTCTTGAAGAGTATCTTCTTGCTTTTGCTAATACTATAAACTCCACTAATACCATTATTGATGATGATTATCTAGTTAATTTGTTGACAGTTACTAATTACCAAAATGATGGCCCTACTTTTGTAAAAAGTAAAGCTTATATAAAAACAACAAAAGACACGCTTAACTCTAATAAAGAAAACTTTCTTAATTATACCAATAAAGATAAAGTTATGAATTTTCTTTCTAGTACCTCTAAAAAAAATCAAGTCATGTTTTCGGAGTTAATTAATGAATTTATTTCTAATGCAAACTCAACTAAAGAATTAATTACGGCTATTGATAAACTAATAAATATCTTAACTACTAGTGATGAAATTTTAACCTTTCTAAGTGAAAATCCTAATGGCTGGTATATTGAAAATAATCAAATTATGTTTATTACTACTGACTTACTTAATACTTATAATAGCCTAGTAGCTAAAGTTAATTAATATTTGAAAAGAGGTATATTTATGAAAAAAAAGACAATTAGTATTGTAATATTAATTATTCTAAGCTTAGCTTTACTAATTAGTGGTATTTTTATTAGTACTTCGCATAATTCTAAAGCTATCAAAAAAGATGCTACTAGCACTTCCAAAGAACCAAAAGAGAAAAAAGAAGAAAAACCTAAAGAACAAATCTATGCTGATCTGCAATATGAATGTACCATTCTTGAAGAAGCAACTCCTGAAGGTAACTTATCTTGCAGTATAACTAATAATACTTCTAATACTTATCATATGAAAACAGCTACTTTGATACTTATAGATAAAAACAGTAAAGAGCTATATACCAAAACAATTGATATAAATAAAGATTTTGTTAAAGATATGAATGAAACCTATTATTTTCAAGTAGAAGAAGATATTTTAAGTAAGACCTTTATTAAGTTTACATATGATTATGAAAAGACTTCTTAATTGACATTTTTATGTCTATATATAATTTTTCATTGCTTGACAACAAGTTAAAATTTGTTTATTGTTAAATACGTAAAGTAAGATAGCTCTACGTTTTTATATTTAGAGGTGTAATATGAAAAAAAGTAGTAAGAAGAGAAGAAAAAATAATACTATTAAAGGCTTTTCAATGGTTGAATTATTAGCTGTTGTTGTAATATTAGGAGTGCTGTTTTCTATCTCCATAGTTTCCGTAAATAAACTATTACAAAAAGCCCGTAATGAGTTTTATGAAAAACAAAAAGAAAATTTGACTTTGGCGGCTCAATCATATGGTCAAAAAAATAGGAATAAGCTACCTAAAAATGTCGGTCAAAAGGTAAAGATTCCGTTAAAAGATCTATTAGAATCTAAATATATTTCAGAAACAATAAAAGACTATGATGATAACGAATGCGATATGGAAAAGTCTTATGTGCAGATTTTTAAGTATTCCAAGAGTGATTATACATATCTTACTTATTTAGATTGTCCTAGTTATACTTCGAAAGAGGAGTTTAAAAATTT